>JAYEKV010000120.1:0-5202 GCA_034716855.1 Campylobacterota bacterium
TTAGTGTTACAGTCATTGCTGTATCTGTTGCATTATCTAAACTTGCAGCTATTGTTGCTGTTCCGCTTCCTTCATATACCGTTACATCATCTAGTGTTAATGTTGTATCATCAATTGTATCATTTACAGTTACTTGTGCAGTATCTGTTGTAAGAAGATTCTCGAAGTTCCCTCCTGTTGTTCCTGATACTGATACTGTGTATGTCTCTCCATCATTGTGTACATCATCACTTTGTATAGAGAACGGTGTTGAAGTTGCAGTTTTACTTCCTGCTTCAAATGTAATGGTTGCTCCGTTATCTAAAGTTACTATCATCTGTGTATCTGTAACATAATCCAAGCTTGCAGCTATTGTTGCTGTTCCGCTTCCTTCATATACTGTTACATCATCTAGTGTTAATACTGCATTTTCTAGTATAGGTTCCGCTACAGTTTCTTCTTCATCCAACACAGGATCAGTAAATGTAGCATCTCTTAAAGTAGTAGTTACATCAGTTTCATCACCTGTTCTATCAATAAACCTACCAGTAAGTGCATCTACCTCTGCATCACCTGCGGCAGCTGTTTCTTCAAGATCTTCAATATCTTCTGCAGTTGCAACTTCATCACCTGCTACCGGTGCGGCTTCTGCTTGATCATATGTAGCATCAAGCATCAATGCCTCTTCAAGATCCTCAGGTTGTACCACATTCTCTGACGCCAATTCAGAAGGAAGCATAGTACTGTCAAGTGACAGTTGATTGTTTGCAACTACCGTATATTCTTTATCAGAACCGTCTACTGCAAATTTGACCATACTATCAGTACCGTTGGCACTATCACCAACAATAGTTTCACCAATGAAAAGCTCATCACCTACTTTTAGTACTCTTGTATCACCATTTGTACCTTTAACAAAAAATACACCGTTTAACTCTGTAATATGTCCTACTGTCTGTGCCATAATAATACTCCTATATTTTATATAAGAATATTCTACATCTAAAAAAAGATTATTTCAATTGTACTTTGGTACAAATTTAAAAATTTTTTTGCTTATTTATTAGAAATAAAAAATGCCCGTCAATTTTTAATTGACGGGCATTTGTAGTAAAATAGTAATTTACACTATCTCATCATAAACTTGCCCTTGTACATATACAGTTACTGTAGAGTCTGTAGTAGTATAAGTATCAAATACTACACCGTCATTGTCCGTGTATTGAGTACCTTCGATCCAGATATCTGTTGAGCCAGGTTCGTTTGTTAATTTTACAGAATCTTCATTATCTCCATAAATATATAAAGTTTTAGTATCATCAGTCATTTGTAAAACACTGTCTATCGTAAGATTTGTTACCTCTACACCTGAACCCGATCTAAGATCAACATTTTCTATATTTGTTACATTATTGTTAGCTAATGTTGAAAAGTCAAGTAAAGAACTATTATCGACTATAAGTGTATCATTACCTTCTCCACCGTTTATATTTGTATCATTTTGGTCATATACAATATTATCATCTCCAGTTCCTGCATCAATATCGTCACTTCCGGTACCGCCGTAAATTATATCATCACCGCCTTTGCTTTCTATTTCATCATCACCATCTTTACCATAGATAACTTCACCTTTAGCTCCACCTTCTAATCCATTGTCAAAATCAGTACCTACTATCATTGTCGTATCGCTTGGATTTAATGTCATCTCTCCTGTACTTGTATTAAAGTTATATACTACATCATTTGTATTCCATGCCGTATCTGTACCTTCAGGCTGTTCTCCAATAACCATGACGGGATCATTTCCGGCTTTTATTGCATATCCCACTACATCATAAGAATTATCACCTGTCAGCGTAGTTATTTCAGATACTACATCATTGTTAAGCGAGGAAGGATAGGCAGGATTTTTAATCTCTCCACTCCAATTATCAAGTTTAACTTCTATTGCATTACCTAAAGAATTTACTAGAAAGTATGTAACATTAGATATGGCATGATCTAACGGTGGAAGTTCAGTATCATTATCTATAATAGTGGTATCTACATAAGAAGTATCAACAATAGCATTCTCATAATTACCGCCACTATAATCACCTGTTAATTCCACTCTATAGTTCTCATTACCTTCATAAGTATTATCATCACTATTAGCCACTGTAAACTCTACAGACTTTACCCCTACAGGAATAACTACTATCTGTGTAAATGGCATAAGGTCATTATTATCAGTATCAAGATGACTTACTTTTACTTTTACTTCCAAAGGTGTATTTTGTGGAGCATGATCTACATTAACAGTATATGCAGCTATAGCACCTTCTGCTACAGCTGTAGGACCGCTTAGCCATACATTTGTCGTATCTATCGTATCTACGATTAAAGTTGACGCACTTCCGTTTGTTGTATGATCTACAGTTGCAAAGCCACCGTCTGTTGTTTCTATTATAGATACGGAGATCGTATCACTATCTTTATACACATCTTCAAACTGTGACTCTTTAATGGTTACTGTTGCTATTCCTTTTGTTTTTCCTGCTTCTATTGTAATTTTTTCACCATTACTTAAAGTTACGGTCATAGTTTCATTGGCAGGTAAATCTAAAGTAGCAGTATATGTTATAACTCCACCGTCTTCAGTTAATTGCGGTGTTGCACTTAATGTCAATACTGCATCTTCTAGTATAGGTTCCACTTTAGTATCTTCAGGTATTGGTTCTGCTACAGAATCTTCCTCCACAAACACAGGGTCTGTAAATGTAGCATCTCTTAAAGTAGTAGTTACATCTGTTTCATCACCTGTTCTATCAATAAACCTACCAGTAAGTGCATCTACCTCTGCATCACCTGCGGCAGCTGTTTTTTCTAAGTTTTCAATATCTAATTGAGGTGAAAGGAGATCATTATCCAATAAAAGCTGTTCATTTGCGAATAGCGTATACTCTTGATCGGCACCATCTACTGTAAATTTGATCAGATCACTATCACTGTTAGCATTATCACCAACAATAGTTTCATCAAATAAAAGCTCATCACCTACTTTTAGTACTCTTGCATCACCATTCGTATCTTTAGCAAAAAATACACCATTTGACTCTGTAACATATCCTACTGTCTGTGCCATAATAATACTCCTATATTTTATATAAGAATATCTTACATCTAAAAAAAGATTATTTCAATTGTACTTTGGTACAAATTTAAAAACTTTTTTGTTTATTTATTGAAAAGTAATGCTAACGCAAGTCTGTTTGATACACCTGTCTTATCATATATATTGTGAGTATGAGCTTTTACTGTTCGTATAGTTATATCGAGTTTTTGAGCTATATCTTTGTTAGTAAGTCCATCTTTTACATACAATGCAACTTCTTTTTCTCTTTGGCTCAGTTTTTCTAAGACTTTTTCATTATCATTATCTGATCTTTTTTCTGATAATCTTTCAACCATCTCATCTATAAAGTCAGGATACAACCAGATATTTCCATCTAATATTGCTTTTAATGCTTCACTCAAATGAATATCATGCATCATCAAACTACCATATCCACGAACACCTACTTCTAATATCTTTTTAGTATTTGCATATGTTGGACTAGGATCCAATACCATCACATGAGCACCGGACTCTACAAGAGGTTTTAGGAATTTTATGGGATCACTACCGCAGGAAGCTAGATTGATAAGAACTGCTGCTTGCTCTTTGAGAACTTCACTATATAATGTTTCTATATCATTGATTTGAACTAGATCAAAATTATTTAGGCTCATTTTCCATCTATCAAGTAAGCTAGTATCCGTTGAAAATAGTAATGTTCTCATTTTATCTCTCCGTAAATGTATATTGTTTTGCTCTTAGAATTGGTTTTAAAATATAATCCATAATTGTTTTTTTACCAGTCAAGATATCCACGCTTGTAACCATACCGGTCATAATTGGAAGTTTATGTTCCTCTTTTTCAAGATAGTTTTTATTGGTTTTTATCAAAACCTTATAAAAGCTATTTTCATTTCTATCTGTTTCAGTATCTGCACTTATTTTAACAACTTTACCGTCAAGACCACCGTATATTGCAAAATCATACGCTGTAAATTTTACTTTTGCCTTCTGTCCTATAAATAAAAAAGCTATATCTGCAGGTTTTATATTTGTTTCTACAAGTAGAGATTCCTCTGTAGGTACGATCTCCACAAGGTCTGCACCGGGCTTGATAACACCCCCGATAGTATTTACAAACACCTGTTGGACTATACCGTTTGTTGTACTATATACACTTTTTCTATCAACTTCATCTTTTAGTCCACTCATATTAGAAACAACTCTTTCAAGTTCAGCTGTAGCTTTATTTAGCTCCTCTTGAGCAATTGAAACAAACTGTTTTTTTACTTCTATTATTGTATTTTTCACCTCAGCAATTGAGGACTTCAATCTAGGGAGTGAGTTTTTTGTAAAACTTAATTCTTTTTCAATATTATTTCTATCCCTTTGCAATTTCAAATAATCAACTTTAGACCTGACACCTTTTGCAACCAAAGGCTTAGACATCTTAACTTCTTCATTTATAAGTTCAAGCTCTTTATCTAAAAATTTTACAGAGATCTGTGCCTCTTTAAAATTATTCTTTTTCTGGATAAGTTGTTCTTTTAAGATATTTATTTTTGAACTCAATGAATCTTTATTTAAAGTATAAAGTCTTTTTTCAAGCTCAATATACTCTAAAAAATCTTTTTCAAGTGATTTATCTACAGCAAAAGGTGATTCATTTGACTCAGCTACTAGTCTTACTATCTTAGCTTTTAATTCCAATGATTTAAGATAGTTAGTTTCATATGATGACTGAGACTTTTCATTGGCAATTTTTATTAGAATATCACCTTTCTTTACAAAGTCACCTTCAGATACAAGGATATCTTCAACTATACCACCTTCAAGGTTTTGTATCACATGATTCTCACTACTTGGTATTACTTTTCCTTGACCTCTTACTATCTCATCTATTTTCGCATAAGATGCCCAAGTGATCAGTGCAGCTACGATAATTATCCAGAACCATAATAAGACACTTACTTTTCTAGGTGTATTTTCCAACACGGCAGAGCTTAAACTTCTCATATAGTCATAATCATCTTGACTAAATCTATATTTTTTATTTAGATTCACTATACTGCCCCTTTTAGATTTGCAAGAACTGCTTCTTTTGTACCATCAAGATGTACTTT
>JAYEKV010000121.1:0-5184 GCA_034716855.1 Campylobacterota bacterium
ATGCTAAAAATAGGAATAGTTGGAGTTGGAACTGTAGGGCAGAGTGTTTGTCAAATATTAGAAGAAAATAAAGATATCATAACAGCTCGTGCAGGTGTGGAGATAGTTCCTACTATTGGTGTAGTAAATAACCTTTCTAAAAAAAGAGATGTGTCTATTGAGATAACTGATGATGTAAATAAAATACTTGATGATGATTCTATAGATGTTGTTGTTGAGCTTATGGGTGGTGTTGAGAAACCTTATGAAGTTGTAAAAAAAGCACTTGAAAAAGGTAAAGCTGTAGTTACTGCAAACAAAGCACTTCTAGCATACCACAGATATGAACTTCAAGAGATAGCTGGAGATACTGCTTTTGAATTTGAAGCTGCAGTTGCCGGTGGTATTCCTATTATCAACGCTTTAAGAGAAGGTCTTAGTGCAAATCATATAGAATCAATAAGCGGTATCATGAACGGTACTTGTAACTATATGCTTACAGAGATGATAAACAATGGTGTAGAGTATGACGCTATATTAAAAGAGTCTCAAGAGTTAGGTTATGCAGAAGCTGATCCGACTTTTGATGTTGGTGGTTTTGATGCTGCACACAAGCTTCTTATCTTAGCTTCTATAGCTTATGGGATCGATGCAAAACCTGAAGAGATTTTAATAGAAGGTATCCAAGATATTACAGGTGATGATATTGCATTTGCAAAAGAGTTTAATTATTCACTTAAACTACTAGGTATTGCTAAAAAGAAAGAGAATGAAGTTGAGCTAAGAGTTCATCCTGTACTTATACCTTCTTCACAGATGATCGCAAAAGTTGACGGTGTGATGAACGGTGTATCTGTTATAGGTGATAAAGTTGGTGAGACTATGTATTATGGACCAGGTGCGGGTGGTGATGCTACTGCTAGTGCTGTTATAGCAAATATTGTAGATATAGCAAGAGCCGGTAAAAGCTCACCTATGCTTGGATTTAAAAAGCCTTTAGAGACAGGTTTAAAACTTGCAAATAGTGATGATATCCAAACAAAATACTATATCAGAATGGAAGTACAAGATAAAAGTGGAACTTTAGCAAAAGTAGCATCTATACTTGGAGAAGATAACATCTCTATAAAAACCATGATACAAAAGAGTTCAAGTGAAAATAAAGCAACTTTACTACTTACTACACATACATGTAAAGAGAAAGAGTTAAAACAAGCTCTTTCACATCTAACAGATTCAGGTGTTGTAACAAAACAACCTTCTATGATAAGAATAGAAGAGTAAAACTATATTATAAGGGATAAGATGAGAAAGTTAATATTTTTTATAACTTTTCTTGCCCTTGTAACTTCTCTAAATGCTAAAGAGTATTTCTATGAGCATGGTAAAAAAGTATATATATACAGAGACAAAACAAAAGCAGCAACACCACAAAGAAAATACTATATAAATCTAAAAAATCAAACTATTATTATACGAAAAGATATAATGGTTAAATTAAAAGCATTTGCCACAGTCACAGCAATAATTGAAGAGTATGAACTCACAGTAAAGAAAAGATACTCAAAAGACAAATATCTATTAAGCGTTCAAAATATTGATGATATATTTAATATTGCAAACACCATAAATAAAAAAACATATGTCGACTATGCTTATCCAAAATATTTTAATAAAACTTTAAATGATAAATATCGTAGGGCAGGTAGTGGCACAGGAAGTGGAAAAGCTAAAGGTGGTTCCGGCAGTACATCACTTGGAAGTGGCGAAAGTATCTCTGAAGCATTTAAGAAACGATAGTAGAATAATTCTTATTTACAAACCACACAGTTTCTAGCACTTTTTTTGAAATATTTTGAGAAAGATCATATTCTTTTGTATCTAATAATATTATCTGTTCCCATCATTCACCTAATTGATTAAAGTGCTTGCACAACTCTGTTTCGACCAGATTTTTTTGCATCATACAATGCATGATCTACTCTTTTGAAAAAGTCACTTTTAGATTCATCCTCATCAAATAAACCTACCCCAAAACTTGAAGTCAATTTACCTACGATAGAGAAACTTTCTATTTCTATTCTCTCTCTTAGTTTTTCTGCTAGTATTTTTGCACCTTCTATTGTATTTCCAGGTAAAAGTATTACAAACTCCTCACCTCCCCATCTAGCAAATATATCCACTCTTTTTAAATTATTTGAAACAATTGAAGCTATCTCTTTTAAAACTTCATCCCCTACATGATGACCATAATTATCATTTATTGATTTAAAATGATCTATATCTAATATAATCATACTAAGATCACTTCCACTCATTTTTGCTTTCTCACACTCAAACTCAAAGAACTTATCAAACTTTGCTCTATTAAAGATACCTGTAAGTCCATCCATACTAGCTTCCTCTTCTAAGGTTGCCGTCATATTGTATAACTCATCGACTTTATTTTTCATAGCCATATTAAGTGTACTTAGCTGCTCTTTTGTCTGTTCAAATTCAGTAACATCATGTCTTATTGCAATATACTCAACAATGTCACCGTCAATATCCAAAATAGGGATAACCGTAGAGTCAACAACATATTTCCTACCGTCTTTTCTCATATTGGTAATAACACCCTGCCATGCCCTTTTAGACTTTATAGTATCCCAAAGCTCTTTAAATGCAGAACTTGGCATAGATGGATGCCTTACTATATTATGTGGTTTTCCGATTAATTCAGACCTTCCATAACCGCTTAACTCACAAAATTTATCATTTACATATGTGATAATACCCTTGGTGTTTGTTTTTGAGACAATGTTACTTATATCAACTGCTTTTTTATATTCATTTAGAAGATTTGAGTGTTCACCAATTGAGGAGCTTATCTCTTTATTTTGAATCTGTTCATATGTTTTAAATAATTCACTGGCAATATTTAAAGAGACTTTTTCCATATCTTTTATTAGTCCAAAAGAGACCAGTTCTTTTTCATAAAATAAAGTATTTATTGTGTTTTTTAAAATAATAAAAAGATTAAAAAACTCGAAATTTCCAACATTATTATCATTTAACAACTTTAAAAACTTCATTTTTGTAGGACATTCTGCTATTGTTAAATCCCACTGCATTACACTTATGATACAATCAAAAAAATCATAAAATATTTTCTTATCATCATCTTTTATATTCATAGAATGCTGTATAAAAATTGATTTTACATCGTCAGAGTCAAGCCATCTATCAATTATATCATTTCTATTAACTCTTAAAAAATATGTATAATCCTTAACTTGTACAATATTCATCCCTTTATCGTTAACCATCACAAATCCTACATTTTTTATATATTAGCAATATTCTAACATATTTATTATTTTTAATCGACAAATTTATCTCTAATTTCTAAAAATTTATCAATATTGTCTAAAAACAGATCGATCAATCTAGGGTCAAACTGTTTAGCTCTTTCATCCTTGTATAATTTTATAATTTTTTCAAGTGACCATGCCGGTTTATAGCATCTTTCACTTCCTAAAGCATCAAATACATCTACTACTGCCGTGATCCTTCCGTATATATGGATCTCTTCCTCTTTTATACCTCTAGGATATCCCTTCCCGTCCCATCTTTCATGATGTTCATAAGCAACTATTGCAGCTGTTTGTAATATAGGTCTTGTTGAATGATTTAGCATCTCATAACCTGTAGCAGCATGTGTTTTTATAACCTCAAACTCCTCTTCAGTAAGTCTTCCCGGTTTATTTAAAACTGCATCAGGTATGGCTATTTTACCTATATCATGCATAGGGCTTGCTAGATTTAAAAGCTCCGCCTCATCATCACTTAAGCCGTAAAGTTTTGCCAAAAGTTCTGAGTATAGTGCTACTCTTTTTACATGGTGACCTGTCTCTTTACTTCTAGTCTCACCTATCTCCCCCATTTTGTATATAATCTCTTTTTGTGTATCTTCTAATTCTGTATGTAGATTTGTAAGCTCACTTACATCATGCATGATATGAAGGTGTTCTATAACATCACCTTTGGTATCCAGTATAGGGAGTATAGCAGTATCAACATAATAAGGAATACCATCTTTTGTGACATTAGTAAATAGTATTTTTACTTTTTCTTTTTTGTTCAGTTTGTTTTCTATATTCTCACAATCATTGTTTACTATATGTTTTGTATCCCGAAGTTTTTGACAGTTCATTCCTATAAGTTCTGATTCGCAATATTTGCTTATTTTACAAAATTCATCGTTTACATATGTTATTTTATTGTCTGTATCTGTTTTTATTACGGCAACTTCACTATTTATAGCTTCTTCATACTGCCTTGTATAGTTTATATTTTCGTTTAAAGATTTGCTTGTATCATCTAGTTGTGATTTTAAAACCTCTTTATATTTTTCAAGTTCTGTTATATCATTTCTTAGTGCTATATACTCCTGTACCTCACCTTTTACATTAAGTACGGGTTTTATAAATGTTTGAACTACATAATAATCACCTGATTTTGTTTTGTTTTTAACCTTACCTTACCAGATCTCTTTTTTATTTTTGATCGTATCCCACATCTCTTCAAATGCAGCTTTTGGCATATCCTCATGTCTTACTATATTGTGTGGTTTACCAATAAGTTCATATTCACTGTAGCCACTTATTTGAGTAAACTTCTCATTTACATAAGTGATAACACCTTTTGGATTTGTTTTTGAAACGATAGATGCTTTATCAACTATATCTTTGTATTCATTTAATATCTTTTGTTGACATAGTAGTGAATACTCCTGTCTAAAGTATTTTGCCCAAAAATCGACTTTAAAAATAAGTTCTTTTGAAGATATAGGTTTTCTTATAATATCAGAGACCCCTAGTTGTAGTATTTTCTCTTGACTAGTTAGATCATTTGCACCTGAGAGTACTAATATTGGGATATGTTGTCTGTTTAGTTGTTTAATATTCTCTATAAGCTTTATTGGATCAATACTGCACATTTCAAGGTCTATAATAATTGTTGTAATGTCGCTTTGTTCTATTAGTGATATAACATCATTGGCATTTTGTTCAATATATAGCTTATAGTCTCTTGGTATTAAAAGGTTTTGAATCTGCTCAACTACAAAATTTGATTTTTGTACCAATAAGATCTCATTTAGTATAAATCTTGATGTTATACTTTTAATTAAACTATTGATTATATCGATCAATTCATCTATAG
>JAYEKV010000122.1:0-18588 GCA_034716855.1 Campylobacterota bacterium
TCTTTCTTGGAGTGTTATGTGGTTGGTATGTTCTTTTCATGCCGTTTTTTCCTTTTTTCTAAAATAAGTGTGGGATTATATTTAAAACATCCTTAATTTTAGTTTATGTTAAGTGAATTTTATTTGAGTTTAGTTCTTTATCTCATCAAGCAACTTTTGGCTATTATTATATTGTGATTTAAAAAATTCAAAAAGTTTATCTAAATATATATTCTCTTCTATAAGTTTTTCAGCTTTATCATCTAGCTTTTTTGTATTTTGTTTATAATTCGACAGAATTTCTAAATACTCTTTCCTTTTTTTTACATCTATTATAATTGGCAGATATTTATTTTTAAGCATAGGTATATTTGCAACTAATCTTCCTACTCTACCGTTTCCATCAAAAAATGGGTGTATAGCTGTAAAAGCAAGATGATATCTTGTATAGCTCATAATAGCTTCTTCTAATGATAAAGTTTTATTAGATATATCTCCAAATTCATCAAACCAAAGTTTCATAAGATAATCAATATCATTTGGATGTGGATATGCAATATATTTTAATTTTCCATCTATTCTGCTATAAGTGCCGTTCTCCACTACTTTATACTCCCCTAATGGACACTCTATATCTATTATCATAGTTTGTACTGCTTTATGAAGATCACATATATCACTTTTTTTCAAGCTATCCTTTGAAAGCAAAGCATACACCAAGTCTATAGCTCTAGCATGTCCTACAATCTCCTCATGCTCTTTGAGTGTTTTCCCTGAGATTGTAAGCCCCTCTTCAAGTATAAAAGCAGTATCACCAAGGGATATAGTATTTCCTTCTAAAGCATTTGAGGTATATGTCCATTCAACTTTTATTCTATCTTGAAGTAATGTTTGTTTTGTTCTTGTAAGTCCTTTAAATAGTAGACTATCTTCCATATATCTATATGTTTCACCCATTTTGTTTTCCCTTATATATTAGCATTATACCAAAAAAACCATTATTATGAGATATTCACAAGCACCTCATCATCTGCTACATCAAACTGCACATTTGATCCATCTATCACTTTATCTTCAAGTATCAAATCGGCTAACTTATCCTCTACTATTTCGTATAAAGCTCTTTTTAAAGGTCTTGCACCATAGTCAGGATCAAATCCTGAAGCAGCAATAAACTCTTTTGCACTTTGGGTCATAGAGAGTTTTATATCTCTGCTTGAAACTTTTTGTGCAATACTACTAAACATTATATCGACTATATTTGTTATGGCATCCAGCCCTAACTGTTCAAAGATAACAATATCATCAAGTCTATTTAAAAACTCAGGTCTAAAATGCCCTTTTAGTTCATTTAGTACCTCACCTTTTCTTTGAGCCTTGTCAGTTATATTTATTATTTTATGGCTACCTATATTTGATGTAAGGATGATAATTGTATTTTTAAAATCTACAGTTACCCCTTTATTGTCAGTTAGTCTCCCATCATCTAAAACTTGAAGAAGGATATTAAACACATCACGATGAGCTTTTTCTATCTCATCAAAAAGTATGATAGAGTAAGGCTTTCTTCTTACAGCCTCCGTAAGTTGTCCACCTTCCTCATAGCCCACATATCCAGGAGCTGCTCCTATTAGTCTACTAACTGCGTGTTTTTCCATATACTCAGACATATCAAATCTTATAAGTGCTTTCTCATCATCAAACAAAAATCTAGCCAATGTTTTAGCCGACTCAGTTTTACCTACACCAGTAGGTCCTAGGAACATAAAACTTCCTATTGGTTTATTATCACTACTTAGACCTGCTTTATTTCTTTTTATAGCTCTTGAGATTGCATGAAGTGCTTCATCTTGCCCTATCACATCCTGTTTTAGCACCTCTTCAACTTTTAAAACTTTCTCTTTTTCACTTGAAAGCATTTTGTTTACAGGTATTCCCGTCCATCTTGAAACTATACTTGCAATAGATTCTTCATCTACAAAATTTTTAAGAAGAGTACCTGTCTCTTGCATCTTTTCCCATTTTTGTTCATTGACAACTATCTGCTTCTCTAGCTCGGGTATCTGTCCATACTCAATAGATGCAGCCTCTTCAAACTTTGACTCTCTTTTTGCTCTTTGTGCTTTTGCTTTTAACTCTTCTATTTGTATCTTTATGTTTGATACTGCATTGAAAGTCTCTTTTTCACTTTTAAACTGTGTCTCAAGTCCTCTTTGTTTCTCTTTTAGATCGCTTAGCTCTTTTTCTAGCTCTTCAAGTCTGTTTTTATTTGAAACTGATTTTTCCATCTTTAAAGCTTCTTTTTCAACTTCAAGAGTACTTATAGCTCTTTTTGTATTTGATAACGGTGTTGGTTCTGATTCTATTTGCATCTTTAACTCAGCTGATGCTTCATCTATAAGATCAATAGCCTTATCAGGTAAAAATCTATCAGAGATATATCTATCACTTAGTTTTGCAGCACTTACAAGTGCCGAATCATTTATAGTTACATTATGGTGAGTTTCTAGTTTCTCTTTTATACCTCTTAAAATTTGCAACGCTTCATTTACAGATGGTTCATCTACATTTATAGGTTGAAATCTTCTTTGCATAGCTGTATCTTTTTCAAAATACTTTCTATACTCTTTTAGTGTAGTTGCACCAATAGTGTGTAATTCACCTCTTGCTAATGCGGGTTTTAAAATATTTGCCGCATCCATACTACCCTCACTTGCCCCTGCTCCAATTATAGTGTGTATCTCATCTATAAAAAGAATTATATTTCCAACTTTTTGCACCTCTTTGATAACAGCTTTTAATCTATCCTCAAACTCACCTCTATACTTTGCACCTGCAATAAGTGCTGACATATCCAAAGAGATCACTTTTTTATTTTGAAGCGAAGTTGGTACATCATCATTAACTATTCTTTGAGCTAACCCTTCTGCTATTGCGGTTTTACCCGTACCTGGTTCACCTAATAAAATTGGATTGTTCTTTGTTTTTCTAATAAGTATCTGCATCATTCTTGTAAGCTGTTCATCTCTTCCGATAACAGGATCAAGTTTACCCTCTAGTGCTTGTTTATTTAGGTCAATTCCATACTTTTCTAATGCTTCAAGATTATCATCGGCACTGGCACTGTCAACTTTTGCACCACCTCTTATAACTTCAAGCTCTTTTTTCACCTCACCTAGATCTACAAATTTACCAAGTACATCTTTAAATACTTTATTGTTTAGATTTGCTATGATCCATGTATCAACAGCCAAAAAGCTGTCACCAGAACTAGCCATAAGACCACTGGCATTATTTAGACTATCTACAGTATTTCTACTTATTTTGATATTTTCTTTAGTTACAGATGATACTTGTGGTAAGTTATTGGCAATACTTTTTGCCTCAAGCTCTATAGCAGCTTTGTCTATATTCATCTTATTTAAAAGTTGATTTAATACCGAACTTGTGTTTGTTAGAAGTCCCCATATGATATGGATGATCTCAACCTCTTGGTTTTTATTATGTAGTGCAAGAGAAAGTCCTGACTCTATTGTTTCTTGCATCTGGTTTGTTAATTTTTCAAAAATATTATTACTCATTATATACTCCGTAAGTTAAATTGGCACTCTATATCTTTAAGTGCTAAAAGAAGTATAGCAAGTTTAGTGTACTCTTGTCAAGTTAGTTTAATATATATTTAATATTTCTCTATTTTGGTGGTATAGTTTTGTTCTGATCTTGTGTAAATACACTCTTTCTATGATCCCACTTATCTTTATACATATCATTCCCTTTTAAAAAGTAGAACAACGCTATAGATACAAGTAACACCCAAAATAATATATCAATTTTTTTCACTTATCACCTTTACATTATCTACAAACTTATCCATCCCGTATGGATCGCTTACTACAAATATAATTTTACTATCATTTAAAATAGCTTTTGCATCACTTCTCTCAATAGTCTCTTCACCGTTAAAATAGTCTTTGTTTTTATACTCTATAGTATATGTTTCATCCTCTTTGATATTTAGAGCTTTTAACTCATCTTGTGTATGAGGAACAAAACTATTCATTGGTTTTTACCACTTGTTTTGTATCTATTATTTTTACTTCATTCATTGTTTTAGTTGAGAAAAAATAGTCCCATTTCCATATAATCGTTCCAAAAACCACCGCTAGTACAAATAGTACTATTTTTATATCATTGATATATTCTTTCAAACTCTACTCCTGTAAATCATTATCCAATATTTATTTTTTATTTTATCTAAAACTCTATACCAATGAACTTTAAGAGCTGTTTTATTTATATTTACATATGATATATCAGTATTAATACAAGGCAATATCATGACAAACTGCAAACTTGGTCTAAATGACCACAAACCATATATAAAAAATGACCATCACCACCATCATGATGGGCATGACCACTCCCATACACATGACCACAGATCTACAGACAAAAAGGTACTAAAAATAGCTCTTACTATAACTTTTGTAACTATGGTAGCTGAGTTTGTCTACGGCTTTTTGTCAAACTCACTGGCACTTATATCAGATGCCATACATATGTTTACCCACTCTTTTGCTCTTATTATCTCACTAGCAGCCATAGTTATAGCTTCTAAAGAAGCCCCACTATCCAAAACCTTTGGATACTACAGAGCGGAAGTATTAGCTGCTTTTATAAACGGTATCACTATAGTGGTTTCTATTTTATGGATAGTATTTGAAGCTTATGAAAGGTTCTTGAACCCATCAACCATTGATATAAAAACAGCGATGATAGTTGCTACTATTGGACTTGTGGTGAATATAGCAACGGGGCTTATACTTATGCAAGGGGATAAAGAAAACATAAACCTAAAATCAGCTTTTGTACATATGCTAAGCGATGCCCTCTCATCTGTAGCTATTATCATTGGATATATTGTTATATACTACACACAATGGTACTGGATAGATATTATATTGGCTGTTATGGTTGCTGTAGTGATAGGAAAATGGGCTATAGAGATACTAAAAAGATCAGTAAATACACTTATGGAAAGCTCCCCTTTAGATATAAAAGAGGTACAAGAGTTTATCCAAAAAGATACAGAGGTTATAGAGCTGCACGACATACATATCTGGGAGATAACTCAAGATATGTACAATATGACAGCCCATGTGAAGATAGATAAAGGATCACTTGAAAACTATGATGATATTCTACAAAGGATAAACAGTGAACTAAAAGAGAAGTTTAAAATAGTCCATACCACTTTTCAGTTTGAGTGGTAAAAGAATAGGTCTATAAAAACTTATCTTTTAAAAGCTTAATATTATTTCTAAACATAGTATGCAGGTAGGTTCCAAATATTTTTTTATCTTCGCTTTCCCAGCTCCCTATAGTTCCTTTACTATTTGGTTTTTTAGATAAAACCTCTATACCCTTAGAATCATCAACAGCCTTGGTATAGTGAAAACTGTGTCCTTTTACAGCTGATTCATTGTAGTAATAACCTAATCTAGTAAATCTAGCTGTAAGGGTAAAATCTATATCAAGTATACCACTCATATTTTTATCATCTACACAGTTTCCAAGATATAAAAGTCCTGCACACTCTGCATATATTTTTTTATTTTGACTGTGTTTAATAAGTGAATTTCTAAAGTTATGACTGTTTTTTACTCTATCGTATGCTTTATTACTCTCCACATATCCCCCACAAATATAAACTATATCCACATCATTTGGGATAATTTCATCTTTTGTTGAACTTATCACAGTCACTTTTTCAAATACTGATTTTAAAAATTGTAAATTGTCATAATAAAGAAAAGAGAAGTTTTCATCATATACTATACACAAGTGTTTATTTTGTTTCTCTACTGTTTCAAAGGGATATGATTTATACTTTATATTAGTTTCCCTTTTTGAAATACTTTCCAAAAGATCCAAGTCTATATGCTCTAAAACATCTTTACTTATAGTTTCAATTTTTGAAAGGTCATCAAGATCAAGTCCAAGATGAGTATCACTTAGAGATTCAATATTGTTCTTTATCCACCCTAACACAACTATATCTTTATGATCTTCATTTATGATATTTTTAATAAGTTCAAAGTGCATTACAGATGAGATATGGTTAAGTACAACTGCTTTTATTGTATTATCTTCTCTATACTCTTTAAGACCTTTTAAAATAGCACTTATTGTTATATAACTTCCCTTTGCATCAAGTATCATAATAGTTGGTATATCAAGAAGTTTACTTACACTATAAGCACTGCATCCTTTATCATCCCCGTCATAAAAGCCCATCACACCTTCAAGTATAGATACCTCTTTATCACTATAGTTTCCATAGAGCCACTTTACTTGATCCTCATCCATAATAAAACTATCAAGATTTATACTAGAAGTTCCACAGACTTTTGTATGAAACTGCGGATCGATATAATCAGGTCCTATCTTATATGGTCTTACACTTTTTTTATAGTGATAAAGAAGTGCCGTAGTAAGTATGGTCTTACCGCTGTTTGATGAGGGTGCACTTATACAAAGATTTAGCATGATCCTTTTAATTCTCCATTCGTATCATATTTATTTAAATATCCTCTAGGAGTAAGGGCAAGGCCGTTTTTAGTTAGTCTTGTTTTTGAGTTACATACTATTATAATAGTATTCATACCAATCTTTTCATGCTCTATATCTTGCTCTATTAGCTCAGTTGATGTGGTAATTGAAATCTCCTCTTTTTTATCTCTTCCCACATTTTGGGCAATAACTACAATTCTTTCATCACACTCATCTAATCTTGCCAAAAAGTTTTGGTAAGGTTTGATTCTTTTTTTCGATTTTGGGTTATAAATTCCCATTACAAAATCACATTCAAGAGCTGATTTAACTCTTTTATCAATAAGTCCAATCTCTGTAAGCCTATCTGATAGTGAAATAATTGCAAAATCGTGAGATACAGGCGCACCAGCTTTAGATGCAGCTGCTAAGAATGAAGTAACCCCAGGAAGTGAGATAAGTTCTATTTCATCCCATAGATTCTTTTCATCCATTAGCTCTACAATAAGTGTAGCCATACCAAATACATTTGCATCTCCATTGGAGATAATACACGTAGTTTTTCCACTTTTTGCATACTCTATAGCTTGGTTACATCTTTCAATCTCATAGGTCATACCAGAAGTATACACCTCTTTACCATCAAGTAGTTCATTTAACTCTTTTGCATACTTTGTATAAGATACTACAACCTCACACTCATCTAATGCTGCTCTTGCATCTGGGGTGATATAGTGTGTACCACCAGCACCTGAACTTACTATATATAATTTTTTACCCATAGGGATTCCTTTCAGTCATCATCTAAATTGCTCCTGCAATAGTAATTTTCTTTTCATAAACCTCTTTTGGAACTACTAACTCTTTATACTCTGAAATAAGTATAGAAGAGGGCTCTGCAACACCTTTTAATCCAAAGAATTTTGTAGCCTGAGATGGACTAAACTCACCTTGTAGGCTATTTATCTCTTCTTCTCCAAAGAATTGAATATCAAAGTTGTATTTTTTAGCAAACTCTAAAAGACCTTTTTCATCTGCTTTTGCTTTAAAAGAGGCTATGTTTGCTATTTGCTCTGTTTCTATCCCATGCTTATCTGAAAACCAAAGAAAAGCTTTTTCAATATCTTCAAAACTTGTATCTCTATTACATCCCATTCCTAGATAAACCTTTGGTTTTAGTTGTAGATTACTACTCTCTCCTAAAGGATTAATAATAACTGTATTCTCGTCTACATCTTTCTCTTGAATTAACGCTAGATTAGTTTTATTGTTAATAGCTTCAAATACAGCCTTTGGAGCTATTACGTGCACAGATTTTTTATTAATTAATCTATTTGAGATATTGGCTAGTTTATCTAGGTTCTCTATTTTCATACCGTTTTTTTTAGCAAACATATCAAAAGCAAAGGCTTTTACTTGGTCTGTTGCAGTTGAAATAAAGTTTATACACCCATCTATTCTTGAAGCGATTGTATCACTAAGCTCATTTGCTCCACCAATATGTCCACTTAGAAGTGGAATCACTTTAGATAAGTCCATACTCATTACAAGAACTGCTGGGTCTGTTGCTTTGCTTTCAAGTAATGGTGCAATCTTTCTTACAACAATTCCCATAGCCAAAATACAAATAATTGCATCGTACTTTTTCCAACCATTTTCTAATACATGATCTATTTTTTCATAAGTGATTAGATTATCAAGGTTATGCTCTAAATCTTTTTTTCCATAAATATCAATCTCATAGTCATTTAAGATTGTAGCTAGTTTAGACGCACTATTTAAACTTGGTTGGTTTATAGAGATTATCGCTATTTTTAACATTTTTTACTCTCTAACTCTTTTACAAGTGGTTTTACATAAAGGTGCGATTCTTCTGTTTCTTTTTGATGTAAAAACTCACCAAATAAAATAAGTGCTACACCTTTTATATGGCTTACTTGTTTTTCTATATCTGAGATTGTCCCTTTATAGATTTTTTCCTCTTCCCATGTGGCTTTTTCCACTACCCAACAAGGAGTATCAGGAGAGTAGTCCATCTCAAGTGCAGTTTTTTTAAGCTTTTTAATCAGTAATATAGATAAGTAAAATGCTAAAGAGGAGTTCTTACAAGCTAAGATATTTTCTAGCTTTTCAGGATTTGGAGTTTTTCCCTCAACCCTTGTTAAAATTATAGTTTGAGAAACCCCAGGAATTGTATACTCTATCCCTAAAGATGCCGCAGCCCCAAAAGCAGCAGTAATCCCAGGGATTACACTATATTCGATACCACGTTCATTTAAAAACTCAATCTGTTTTGCTGTAGTTGAATAGATAGATGGATCACCTGTATGAACACGTGCAAGTACCTTATCTTTATGAGTCTCTAAAAACTCAAAAATCTCAGGGTATTTCATCCCTTGGCTATCAACTATAAGTGCATCCTCTTTACACCAGCTAAGTACTTCACGTGGTACTAGTGAACCGGTATAAAGTACTGCATCAGCCTTTTTTAGGATATTCATAGCTTTTACAGTTATTAGTTCAGAATCACCTGGACCTGCTCCTATAAAATATATCATTATATTTCCTCTTTTTGTTTCATTATCTTTATTTGAAATAGTTGTCTCTCAGGCTCTACTAAGTCAAGTTTACCTTTGTATGTTGTAAGAGAAAGTGAGTGTACTTCATACTCTATATTTGATTCATTTAAAATTGTATTCATCAAAGATAAGTGTTTCAAAGTGATAACATTTATCAGCATAATCCCATTTTCATCTAATCTTTCATATAAATACGGAAGTTTTTTTATCACTTCACTTCCTCCGCCACCTACAAATATCCGTTGTGGATTTTCTTCTAAATCTTCAAATTTTTCTTGTGCTTCACCAATAAGTAATTCACAATCTACAACTCTATGGTTTGATAGATTTTTTTTAATATTAAGAGTTCTATCTTCATTTTTTTCAAAAAATATAACTCTTGATTTATATCTATTATATGCTTCTATTCCACAGCTTCCGCTACCAGCTCCTATATCCCATAATAATTGATTTGGTTCTAAGTCTAGGTTTTGTAGGCTTAATTGCCTTTTGTACTTTTTAGTTATCATACCTCTCTGGGTATCAAAATCACTATCCTTTTTTATTCCATTTGATGGTTTAAAAAGTTTTTGTATTAATAATACATAAGGCTGTGAAAGATCAAAAGCTCTATAGTTAAAGCTTTTCATATCTATTTGCTCAATCACTTCATCCTCATATCCAAGCTTATATCCTATAGTTACCTCTAAGTCATCTTTGCTTAAATACTTCACAGCTTCACTCACCTTATCGCATGAGTCTTTATCACAAAGGATAAAAGTGTAGGTATTTGTTAAAAATTTAGATAGGTCTATATGTTTTCTTCCATGTAAAGAGATAGAATCAATACTAGATTCACCTATAAAAAACCTCTTCATCATATAATCTTTTGATGAAGTATTATTAATCATTTCTACCTTATCGCGTGGGAGTTTTGAAGCTATAAGAGTTCCTGCACTAAAAAATAGAGGGCTTCCTGTTACAACATATAAAATATTTTCTTTTTCATAGTTTTCTAAGATATACTCTTTTATCTCTTTAAATTTGAGTTTTAAAACATTGTTACCACTATCTTGAAAATTTACATCACAAAGTATTTTATCGTAACTACAAAAATTAATATCTATATTATTAAAGTTGTATGCACCCATACCATTACCAATAATAGTTACCATCCTAATACCTCCTTTTGTTCTAATATTATTGCTTTTACATTTGAGCTTTTATGCCAAAGCTTTATTTGTTCGTTTGCTTTTATTGTTATCATTTTATAAAGTTCTTTTAAAAGTCCTTGGTTTTCTAGTTCTTGGCTTATCCCTTTTACTGTAAGGGTTGATTCAATATCTATACAGAACCCAAGTTCTTTTTCAATATCTTTTTGAAGTTGTTTAAAATCTATTACACCAAATCTATTATGGGTATTTTTAAACCCTTGATACACTTTTGTCATTTTTCCTATACCACATAGAAAAATCACCTCTTTAACATTTAATTCTGTAGCTATTTTTATAGATTCATAGATAAAGTTTCCTATCTCTATAATTGCTTCTTCGCTTGAGTATTTTTTAGCTACCTCAAAAGCTGAATTTCCAAGTGTAAAATAGAGTGTTTCATAGCCATTCTTAACTGCAAATTCAATTTCAGTTTTTACTGAGTCTATATAAGCAGAACTTGATACTGGCTTTACTATACCTGTAGTACCAAGAATAGAGATTCCACCTAATACTCCCACTTTGGAGTTGGCTGTTTGTTTGCTTATCTCTTCTCCATTGGTAACGCTAATTGTACATTTAATATCAAAATTTTCATGATTCTGTACTATTTCTTCAAACGCCTCATAAATAGCATCTCTAGGTGCTGGATTAATTGCTGGAAAATTTGGTGCTATTTTTAGACCTTTTTTAGTTACAACTCCTACACCATACCCTGCATAAAGTGAAAGTTTGTTTGTTCCTATGGTAAAGATTGAAGGTTTATGCTCTATAGGATTTAACTCCAGAACATCCACATCAACACTTATACTTACAACTATCTCACACCCTTTAGTTACATCTAAATCATCATTATCCATTTTATTTGTTTTGCATATTGATAATTCATTTGTAGTTAAAAAACATTTCAGTGCAGACCTAAATACCATATAGGTATGTGCTCCTGTTGTGTATCCTTTTTTTAGCGGTTTTTTTGACATCTTATTTACTTTTTTTATACTCTATAAATTCGTTTGCCAAAGCACAAGCTTTTTTAGGATTTGGCTTATTTAAGTTTGCAACACTTACCATAACATCGTCATCCTCTCTTGTACAAGGGTGGATAAAATTACTAAGTCTTGGATTTGACAGTACATTTACCATTTTTGTTTTTACCAATTTTTCTACCATGGTAGTATCATTAAGAGGAATACCAATATATATCAAATCAAACTCTTGAAAAAAACTCTCATCTAGCTCTTCAAAATTTTTATTTATTTTTATTATATTTTCATCAAGATCACATAAAAATTCAGAGGCTGCTACTGTTATATTGCAGGGGTGATTTGATAAAACCTTTAGTTTTATCTCACACGCTCTGCCAGCTCCTATAATAAGAACTTTTTGTTTTTTAGTTAATATAACCGGAAGCATTTACCGTTTCCCCTATAAAAATAATAGCAGGTGTCATATCTTTTAGATCTATAAAAAACTGCTCCTCTTGCTCACTTATATCCCCTATAGTTGAGTGTATAATTCTAGCATCAGGTGTAGTACCTTTACTTAAAACTGCAAGTGGCACATCAGAGGGAAAATCTTTTGATAAAAGATTATCAACTATTTGTTTTAAGTTATGTACTCCCATCATAATTACAAGGTTTTCTCGTTTATGATAGGAAGTTACTATCTCATCAAACACCTCTATATCATGTCCTGTAATTGTTCTATATGAATCGTTAAATTTTCTATCAATTAGAGGTATCATAAAACTCTCTGGTACACTAGTACTTGCTGAAACTCCTGAGATTATTACAGGTTCAAATCCAGCTTCTTCTAAAGCTCGAACCTCTTCGTATCCTCTACCAAATACAAATGGAGTACCTCCTTTTAGTCGAACAACAGTTTTTCCACTTTTTGCATGTTTTACCAATAATTCATTGATCTCTTCTTGCTTTTTAATATGTTTCCCTTTTCGTTTTCCTACATTTACCCTTAAAACATAACTTTTACAAAATAAAAAACATGTTTCATCTACTAAAGCATCATAAAGTACCACATCTGCTTCTTTTAATATAGCTACAGCTTTTATAGTTAAATACTCAATATCCCCAGGACCTGCACCTATTAAATATACTTTATTACTCATATTACTCTTCTAATTCACTCATTGGAACTTGTTCATAATCTAAATCTTCTAAAGAGTTGTTTTTACTTAGATTAATAAATAACTCTCTCCATTTAGATTCATCAAATTTATGGATATTTTTTAACCAGATATTGTTATTATCAAGGTTTCCATTTGCTTTTGTATTTTCAAACACCACGGCAACTTGTCTAAATCTACAAGCACCAAAACAGTTTGTTCTTGATATTTTTATACGGTTTGCACCTTTGTGAAGATCCAGTTCTTTAAGTACAGTTCTCAACTTTCCAGCTAAATCTTCTACTTTGTTTGCTTTAGAACATCTATCCCCATCACAGATAAAGATTTGTGTTTTAAAAAACATTATGGGCTTATTTGGATCTAGCTTTTTAGGTTTACAAGTAAAGCCCTCAACCACCTCACTTCCCATATTATTAAAGGTTTTATTTTCCATTATACTTTGCTGTTCCATCAAAATCTTTAATTAGTTTATAAATAGCATGAAGTGTAGCAACTGTCATAGTTGAACTTCCAAATCTTCCTTCCATAATAACAGCAGGGATATCAAAATGTTCACAAAATCTTTTTCCATAGTCTTTAGACTCTACAACATTTACAAATCCAACAGGGAATAGTAAAAATGCTACATTAGATAAATCCACACCCTCATCTATTAGAGTATTAATAGCTGCATAGATAAAAGTAGGGGCATTTCCACAAGCTAAAATCATAGGCTCATTTTTATGTCTTTTAATCGCTTCAACTACTGCTGCGTAGCTTCTCGTAGTTTTATTTTTTTCTGCCATCTCATATGTAAAAGGCTCATTAATGTAACAGATAACTTCGTTGTCGTATTTTTCAAGATAAAACTTACTCAGTCCCACTTTAATCATATTTACATCTACAATTATTTTTGCTTTTTTCTTTAATAGCTCTTGAAATCTCTCAATAGCATTGTCTGTAAAACAGATATTTTCTAAAACCTCTTCAAAACAGGTAGTTGTATGGATAAGTCTGCTTATTACTTCCCTTTGTCCATAATTAAACTCATCTGCTTTAGGATATTGTTTTAACTCCTCTTCAATCATCTCAAAAGATTTTAAAGATATATCTGGACCAATATTAATTGGTGGCATCTCTTTTTTAAATTCCATTACTTTTTCCCTTTTTTAATCTTGATAAAATCTATCATTAGTGTCATATATTTTCGCACTTTTTCAAGCTTCCCTTTTTGGATATGCTCCCCTTCAAAGTTTAGGTTTTCAAAAGTATATATGGTTCCAGACTCGTCAATTTCACTAGTATCCATACCAACTTTTGGTCTCATATATACTTTTGTACTAGGCACCTCTTTGCCAATAAGAGGAATAAGCTCAAACCTATTATCCCCTAAACATAAAGGCTTTTTTAACCTTGAAGAAGCATAAGAGAATGAAGTGATACCAGCTATCACTTCACTTCTTTTATAAAGTTTTTTATCTTGCTTTTTAATAATATCAAGTAGATAATAAACTGTACTGTATACAGCAGCATCTCCTAAAGTTACAAAAGAAACACTTCCATAATCTTTAATCCCTTTTTGGATTAAATCAACTTGGTATTGCCAATCTTTTTGTTTAAAGTTCATAGGGGAATAGATAGGGATAATTGGTTTATTAAACCCAAACTCATCCATTAAATCTTTTACAATTTTATATGTAATTGACTTTGTAAAACTATTATCACCACTTTTTGTAGGGATACAGATAGCATCACCACTTTGTAGCGCTTTTAAAGCTTTTATAGTAACCAACTCATAATCAGATGGTCCTAAGCTTACCATATACAGTTTTGTTTTTTTCATCTATGCGTGTCCTAGCTTTGTGATCTCTTCTTCAATATTGTCACAAACAATATCTACTATTTTTGGCATCTCAATAAGATTAAACTTCTCATCTTTTGTAATACTTTTTACAATCTTTGTTTTAAAGTGAACATTCAGCTCATCTTTAATCTCAAACATATCTTTTATATAGTGGTTTCCTGCAACTAAAAGCATAGGTACAATTTGTACCTTTTTTAATCCCTTAGCTTTAACCTCTCTAATAATTGCATCTTTGAGTGCATAGAAGGGATGTGCACCTTCAAGTGAACACGTGATATTATTAGGATTTAGCATCTTTAAAAACTCATCTGTGTAAGCAGCAGACCTTAGCCCTCCAAGCTCTAATTTTGGAGTACCGTGGATTACATAAAGATTTGCAGTATCTTTTTTAGAGATCGTTTCATCTAACTCTTTTAAAAATAGAGTTGTATCTTTTGTTCTTGTTAAAATCGCGTTTGATACCCTAATATGAGAGAAAGAGAACTCCCTAAAACCTTTGGCTGTTTTAAGTACAAAATCATGCTCACAAGCAGGGAATAGATTAATGGAACCTACTATAATATTTTTATACCCTAACATATCTACATCTGCTAAGGTTTGTGCTAGATTTTTATAATCAAAACCTTTTTTAATTAAATCTTTAAGTACCATTCTTGAACTAACTGCAATAAAAACATCAAACCCCTTAAATCTCTTTTCAATTGTCTTTTTAAGCTCTTGATATTTTTGTTGTTCTATTACTGAACCAAATACAGAAAGAATTATCGCTTTATCTTTTGTATAGTGTCTATATCGTTTCATTATTTCCTCTTTTTTTACAAATCAAATATATTTTTTATTTTTTCATTTTCTAAAAGTTCTACCATTTTTTGGTATACATATTTACTCTCTCTTTTATTTTGTGGTGTTGATAGTATTATACTCTCTTTTATCACGCTACCACTTTGTTTTTTATCTAAAAATAGTATCTTATCACTTAGTCTAACAGCTTCATTGAAATCATGAGTTATAAAAAATATCGCTATATTTTCTTTTTTACATAACTCTATCATTATTTTAAATATCTCTTTTTTTGTCCCTATATCCAAAGCACTAAAAGGTTCATCCAAAAATAATATATCAGGACTCTTTATTAAAGCTCTAGCTAATGATACTCTTTGTGCCATACCACCACTTAAATGTTTTGGGTACTTTGCAAAGTCCTCTTTAGCTAGCCCCAAAGCTAAGGCAATATCTTTTGCTTTTTGCTCTAATACTTTTTTATCCTCTTTTATTTCAAGTAGCGAAAATGTGATATTTTCTATCACATTTTTCCAAGAAAGAAGTCTAGGTTCTTGAAAAACAAACGATAAGTTTTTAAAACTATTTATCACTTTTCCACTCTCTTGACTTTTACTTTGTTGAGCTATTTCAAGGAGTGTAGTTTTTCCACTTCCACTTACACCTAATAGTGAAACTATCTGTTTGCTTTTAATACTAAGAGATATATCATCTAATATCTTTTTATCATTATATGAAAAAGATATTTTTTTTAGTTCTAAACTCTCCACGACTCAAGCCTTTTTTTTAGTGGTTCTAAAAATACTCTTTCTAAGACTATCAACAATGACACCATAAATAAAAGTAGTGCCATCACCATAGTAGTATCTAGTTGACTTCTAGCTATTGCTAAGAGTGAACCCATACCATCATCACTAGAGATAAGTTCTGCCATGATAACTATCTTCCACGATAAGCCAATAGCAGTAAGCCATGAGGGAAATATATATGAAAACATATGTGGCAAATATATATTTAAAAACTTATTTTTAAAAGATATTTCAAAACTATCTGCCATAGATATAAGCTTTTTATCTATAGTTTGTACCCCTTGAAATGCACCTAAAAAAACTATAGGAAACAATGCTACAAATATCACAAATACAACTGTACCATCACCCATACCAAACCACATCATAGCTAATACTATCCAAGCAATAGAGGGCATACCTAACATGATAGTTACTATAGGCGTTAGCATATATTCTATAGTTTTTATGCTTCCTGCTAACACTCCAAAAAGTGTAGCTACTAAAAGCACAGAACAAAGTCCTATAAAAACTCTTTGTAAAGTCAAAGTGAGATTTTCTATCACCTCTTTATCTTGCAAAAAAGATACACACATCTTAAGTGTAGCAAATATATCAGGAAGAACAAGCTCCCCAAAATATATATGACCTATCTGCCAAAAGCTAAAAAAAAGACCCAAAGATAAAAAGGTATAAAAAATCTTTTTCATATCACCCTATTTACTAAAATAAAAGCCATCATTAGGGGCTTTTTTGCCCATGCTTTTTGGGTTGTATTTTACTAGATTGTTTAGTAGTTTTTTTATTTGTTGTTTATCTTTACTACTTTTTAGTATATAAAGAGAAGAGTTTTTTATACCATTTATCACCGCTTTAGGGTGTAGCCATTTTAAGTTTTTTGATACTAGTTTTGCACTTTTTTTAGGATATTTTATATATTGTACTAGTGCCTTATCATATTCACTTACAAACTTTTTGATAAACTTTTTGTCATAAGCAGTTTTGCCCACAGCTAAAAATGCCACTTGTGCAAATGTAGTATTTGTATCAAATGTTTTTTTCCACTGCTTTAATATATCTATATTGAAAAAAAGCTTGTGGGGATTTTTATCACTAGGCAAAGATTTGGCTTTTTTTAGTGTCATTGATAGTCTTGGTTCTGAAAAAACAGCACAATCTATCTTACCTTTTAGTAGCATCATTGTTGAGTTTTTTGATGAGCTTGTATATACTATTTTTATATCTTTTTTTACATCAAGTCCATTTTCTTTTAAAAGTATCTTTACTAGTGAGTCCCCAAGTCCACCACGAGCTGGTATCCCTAAAGTTTTACCTTTTAAATCTTTTATAGATTTTATACTTTTATCTCTTGATAGGATACCTCTAGCACCACCTATAACTAGATGTGTAAGCTTTAAGTCTACACCTTTATTGTACAAAATACTACTTGCAGTTATAGGTGCTGATATAAAGTCAACTTTTTTATTTAGTATCATAGCTTTTAGTTGGTCTGGATTTTTCCAGTGCTTGAACTTTATAGTTTTTCCCATAGATTTAAAAGCATCATTTTGTATCATATAAAATACTGGGTGTGTTACAGATGCAGATGGTCCAGCTATAACTACCACATCTTTACTATTTCCTTGAAGTAATAATTGGAAAACAACTATCAACAATAGTTTTTTAAGCATATCTAAACTTTTACTGTATTAAAAAGTCTATGATTTATAAGTGTACTTTCCTCTAAATTAGCAAATGTCTTTACTCCTGCTAATACTGCTAGGTCAATAAATGGCTCTAAAATCACTACACTCATATATGCCACACCAAAGCTAGAAACAGCAGCTAAATTTTCAGCTCCAAACCCTTGTCCAAACAATGCCCAAAATGCAACCCATGCCACGATACCACCTTGGTATACAAGTGAAAGTTTTAGAGCATCTTTATATGCAATATCTTTGTATGCTATATTTTCAGGGATAATTTTTTTAGCTAAATAACTCATAACAAACAATGGCATAAGTAGTGTTGTCACATTGATGCCATACTGTGGTAAATCAAACTGTGCAAAAAGTATTCCTTGGATAAGTAAACCAAAAGCTAGACCAAATGCAGCTGGTGCTGCTCCAAAAAGTAAAAAGATAGTTGATCCTAAGATAAAGTGTACTTCAGATACCCCTACTGGCTGATGTGGAAACACTTCAAAAAACATAAACACCAATACTGTAGAGATAAGTGTCTTAAGAACAAAAGATAAAGCTCCATTGTTTTTCATCGATTCTAGTGCTAATTTTCCAGCAATTCCAAATGAAATAGCAGCTGTCCCATAACTAAATACCATTTTTGCGCCTTGTACTACGCCTGCTTCTATATGCATAATTTTTCCTTAATTTTTAAATAATAATGTTTATAGATCTATATATCTATAGTAAAAAAGTTGATTGTTTCTAATATGAGTATTAGTAATTATTTAATAAAAAAGGTGGTGAGGTTTTGTGTTCTTGGTATTCAAAAGCAAAAAGGTGATACAGAAACTTGTTGTCTATTGAGCATAGTTTATGGATAGTTGAATACATAGCAATAATTGCCAATGAAAAGTACCGTTTCGTAAATCCTCTTAAGTGTCTCATAGGCGGATTTTATCTAAAAGTTCATTAATCTTCGAAATTGTAAAGTATTATATCTTCAATCTCATACTCAAATTTTTGACCGTTTATATTCAGCTCAACCTCAT
>JAYEKV010000123.1:0-3977 GCA_034716855.1 Campylobacterota bacterium
TGTTATTGTAAAATTGATTATAACTTTTTTGTACATTTTTTGTTCCTTATGGTTTATAGTATTCTCATTTGTAAAAAATATTAACAAAATAGTGTGAATAAAGTATTAATGACTTTTTAAGATAACGACAGAACTGAAGGACGATGACCCATCAATATATTCGCTAACTACTTTTTATAACCACTACATTAAAGCTAATTTAGACTTAATTATTCGTAGGGGTCACTCGCTCTTCTTCCTGTGTTTTGTTATAAGTTTTATTATTTATTTGAATTAATCATAGTTTTAAGTTTATTAAGAGAAAGAGATAGATTTGGGGTCTATCTCTTAATTTGTTTCTTGGATTAAAGTTTTCTAAGATATAAAAAAGTGCAGAGCAACTTTAATTAAACACTTAAGAAGAACAATAATCAAATTTTCAAAAAATGTCATAAGGACTCTTTAGTTGTGGTACTACCCCTAACCCAAGACCAATCTCTGCAACCACAAAAAAAGCCTAAGTCTTTTGACCTAGGCTTTTTTGTTAGTACCACTAAGAAAGTTTTTTTAAATTCTCTCAAGAAACAACTAAATTTTACATCATCCCCAAAATGATGACAGCCCTAACCAATCGTTCTGTATAAAATATACATGTATACACTTTGTACAAAAAAATAAACTGATGATTCAAAGTATAACAAGTAAAACTTAAAAAGTACATAAAGTGTAAAATAAAAAATACTTAATTTCTCAATTGATGTTCCTTATACTTATAACTACTTATTAGTATACATTTTATATAAAACACACTTATAAAATGACAAATAAATGTACATAAAAAATGTTGTTTTCTCACAGAGAGTGCAAGCACAAGATTTATTGCCAATAAAGCCCTTATATAAGGGCTTTTATAAATAATTAATTAAAAAGTATTGCATATTATAATACTTTCTAAGTTTACTTTATTTTTTAGATAAAGTTTAAATTTATAGTTTACAATGAAATTCCCGTAATAAAATAACACTTTGTATCATTATTTGTCAAATATCGTAATAAAAATACATTATGTTATGTTTTATATTCATTTAAGATAGGAGATTGTTATGGCTAAAAAGTTACTTGAGATTATGAGTAATTAAGTTAGATTTAAACACTATAGTATAAAAACAGAATAAGTTTATATTTATATGATATCATCAATGTTTATTCATAAAAATGCAAATACTACTTTGTATGGATAAGAAAAATATGAATAGTGAAAAGAAGATCATTTCTTAGAACTATTGGTATATTTGTTGCCCAACTTTGGAACAATAACAACTGTTGAGTAATACAAGTCCATTAAAATATGGGCTATTAAGACAACGGAAGCGTTATGGTGAAACTTGCACCCTTGTAGCTTTTTTGTTGATACTCATATGATACATTTGCAACCTCTATAGTTCCACCCATCCCTTCAACAATAAGATTGTAGGTCATGCTAAGTCCTAGACCTGTACCTTGTGTTTTATGTTTTGTTGTAAAGTATGGCTCAAATATATGAGGCAGTACATCATCGGGTATACCTCCTGCATTGTCTTTAAAGCTTATCACGGCTTTTTCATTTTTAGTTTTTGTAGTTATAAAAAAGTATCTATCAGTATCTATATCTTTTAATACATCTTTGGAGTTATTAAATATATTTATAAAACATTGTATCAGTTCATTTGGGTAGCTGTTGATTCTAATTGGTTTTTCATAATCTTCAATAAGGTTTATATTATTGTTTTTTATACTTCCTTCCACAAGATGAAGGAAGCTGTTAATATCTTCATTTAGATCAAATACAACTTTTTTTCTTTCCCCTTTTATAAAGTCTCTGAAGTCATCAATTGTTTTTGAAAGGTATTGTGCATTGTTATTTATGGCATCACAAGTATCATTGAAAAACTCATCTGAAAGCTCACCAAACTCTTTTCCAAACTTTAGTCCTGTAGCACCTGTAGAGATAACACTTAAAGGTTGTCTCCACTGGTGGGCGATATTTCCTATCATCTCTCCCATTGCGGCATGTTTTGATTGTTCAAAGAGTATTTTATTTTTATTTTCAATCTCTTTTTGGGTATTATATTTTTCTGTAATATCCCTACTGATACCTAATACACCTAAAAGAGATTTATCATAGTTATATAAAGGTGTTTTTAAAGTATCAAGAAGTACATCATCTCCTGTAGGATACTTTACCCACTCTTCATTACTATTAGATTCCTTCATCTTTAACATCTCTTTATCTTTTACTCTAAAGAATTCAGCAGTCTCTTTATCAAAAATATCAAAATCAGTCTTGCCAAGAATTTCCTCTTTTGATTTACCTACAAACTCACTAAATGAATTATTACACCCTATATAAACACCATCAAAATTGTAATAATCTTTGTAAAATATCATGTCAGGGGATGAATCAATAACAGAATTTATCAATCTGTTTTGTGCAGATAGTTTTTGAAGCATATTATCAAACTCTTTTGATAGTGTTCCTATCTCATCTTTCCTTTTTAAACTAGAACGAGAGTTATGATCCCCTTGTTTAGCTTGTTTTATTGTCTTTATGATTTTATATATCCCTTGCGTTACCCCTTGTGCCATAAAATATGCAAAGATCACACCTACTAATATTGCTATAAAAGTATAGATGATACCATCTATAGTTACATTGTAAAGTCCTTTATTTATCTCATCTTTACTAAGTGCTATCCTTGCCCAGCCTATATGTTGAGTATCTCTTAAAATAGGTGATGCAACATCTATAAAGTTACTATTCTCAAAAACTGTCTTTGTCTCTAGTGATCCTTTAAAAATACCAACACTTTTATTATCAGAGATATATTTTCCAACAAGTTTTTTATCTGTATGTGCCAGTACCTGCCCTTGAAGGTCTGTTACCATAATATACTGAACCCCTGGATAGTGTTCTAAAGATGAGACAACTTCTGCCAAACCTATAAAGTCATTTGCCAAAACCCATGAGTTTGAAGTAGAGGCTAATGTTTTAGATAGACTTTTTGCTTTTTTGTTATGTTGCTCTATTAGGAAACTTCTTTCGTTCTCTACGAGGTCAACTACAAATATACTCATCATAACAGCATGCACAAGTGCAATTCCCAAGATCAATTGTCTTTTTATAGAGGCTGTATAAAAGTTTTTAATTGCGGTTATCACTTATTTATCCTAATTGCTCTTATCTCTTGTTCAAAATTTTTCACAAATTCTCTTACTCTATCATATGTTTTAAAATCAGCTTTTTCATATTTACTAAGCTCCATAGCCTTAAGTATCTCTTTACCCTCTTTATGAGTATGTAGATTGAAAATTATATTTGATATTTTTGACAACAGCTCTTTAGGAAAATCTTTTTTTGCAACCAAACCGTTGTTTAGAAGAGGTTTTGTTTCCCATTTGACCTCAAGCTGTGAGGCTATTTTTGGATGGTCTTTTGCAAATGCTATCCAAGGTGGAGGCCAAGTGGAACCTGCGATGGTTTTTTTAAGATATACATTCATTATAGATGATTCTTGAGAGCCCACATATGAGTTTTTTATATCTTTATTGATATCAATACCGTTGATATGTAAAAAGTGTTGAGGCATCATTGTTGCAGCTAGTGCGGTTGGGGCAGGGTAACTTACTGTTTTCCCTTTTATCTGATCAACTTTTTTTATATTTGAATCTTTTCTTACTATAAAAATGCCCCTGAAGTTCTCATCATCAGCCATTTTACCAAAAATATCATACCCTTTAGAAGCAGCAACTATAGTTTGATAAGGATTTGGAAGGGATAGATCAAAGTAACCGCTAAATAGTTTTTTGTCATACGCAGAATAATTACGCGAGGCTTCAAGTTTTATCGTTGCATCTATTAGTTGTTTATTTATATGATCAACAAGAGGCTGATATACTTCAAAAAGCTTTTTTGGATTATGTAAAGGATGTACACCGAAAATATATATTTTTTTTTCAAA
>JAYEKV010000123.1:4077-18508 GCA_034716855.1 Campylobacterota bacterium
AATTTTTGAGTTATGTAGAGTAGTGATTTTAATAGAATATTTATAAAGCTCAGCCTTAAAAAATTGAAAATAAAAAGAGATCAAGATTTATCTTGATCTCTTAAGGTTTTAGGAGAGAAAGTAAAAATTATTTTACACCTTTATCTGCCCAGTATTTTCTAATCTTTGAAGTTAAAGAATCAGGAAGTGGAACAAAACCTAAGCTTTTAGCGATCTCTTGACCATCATTGTATGCCCAGTCATAGAACTTTGTTACATTCTTGTTCATATCAGGCTTTTCAGCAGGAAGTAAAATAAATGTAGATGCGATCATTGGGTATGCACCTTTTCCAGCAGGATCTGCAACCATTGCATAGAAATCTTTTTTAGGATTTAAGCTAGCTTTTGCAGCAGCAGTTTGGAATGATTTTAAAGTAGGCTTGATAAAGTAACCCTCTTTATTTTGTACTGAAGCCATAGAGATACCGTTTGATTTAGCATCTGCATAATCAATGTAACCTATAGCATATGGAGTTTGCTTGATAAGTGCAGCAACACCTGAGTTTGCTTTACCACCTATGTGATGATCTCCAGGCCATGTTAATGATTTTTTAGCACCGAATTTTTCTTTCCACTCTGAGTTTGATTTACTTAGGTAGTATGTAAAGTTGTAAGTTGTACCAGAACCATCGGCTCTATGAACAAAAGTCATTTTTTTGTGTGGTAGTTTAACACCAGGATTTGCTACAGCGATAACTTCATCATCCCAGTATTTTGTATTACCAAGTGCAATCTCAGCAATTGCAGCTCTTGTAAGATTAAGGTTTTTTACTTCTGGAATATTATATGCCATAGTAATTGCTCCAACAACTGCAGGGAATTGGTAAAGTTTGTTTTTCTTTAATGTTTTAGGAGATAATGGTTTATCTGTTCCTGCAAAATCAACTGATCTTGCTTTTGCGTCTTTTATACCTTTTGATGAACCTTTTTTGATATAATCAACTTTGATACCTGTTTGTTTATTGTATTCTTTTATCCACTTTTGATAAACAGTATATGGGAAAGATGCACCGCTTCCTTTAATAATCTCTGCATTTGCTACAGTTGCTGCAATTGTACCAGCTAATGCTAAAGTAACTAATTTTTTCATTTTTTATGTCCTTATTTTAATTTATGTTTGAATTTTAAAAAAAACTGATTACATTTTGGTTACAGAATATAGAAATTTTGTAAAACTGGTATAGGATTTTTAAATATATCAATCTATTTTTTCTACAATTTGATCCGGTTTTACAACCATATCAATATATCCTCTGTCAATAGCTAGTTTAGCCATTCCGAATATTTCACAGCTCTCTTCATCTTGGGCATATGTTTTGCCACCTGCTTTTTTGATATTCTCAATCCCTTTTACTCCATCATTTCCCATACCTGTTAGGATAAAAGCAATGGCATGCATTTTAGCGTCAGTTGCTAGTGAGTTAAAAAGCACATCAATGCTAGGTTTGTGATTGGCTATTTTTTGTTCATCACTCAATACAGTTTTATATATCCCTGAAGATATTTTTTTTATTTTTAAATGTTTGTCAAAAGGTGCAAAGTATACATGACCTAATTCCAATTGTTCATCATCTCTTGCAATTTTTAATTCCACCACACACTTTTTTAAAAGTTTTGCAATAATAGAGTGAAGAAGATCACGACTTAAATGTTGAGTGATTAATATGGGAGGGCAGTCTTCTTTTAGTTGAGGTAAGATGTTTTCTATTACAGTTAGACCTCCCATAGAGCTTCCAAAGGCAATTATCTTTTGTGTTGTTTTATTATGCCATCTCTTTTTTACTATATGTTTGCTTTTGTTTAAGTCGATTTTTTGATAGATACTTGGTGAGATCTGTTTTACTTGATTTGTTATCCTTTCTAGTGATTCACTGTGACCCATGAATAGATAACCGCCAGGTTTTAGTTTTTTTAATACATTTTCAACTATATTCTTTTTATCTCTATCTTCAAAATAGATTATCATATTTCGTAAAAAAATAAGGTCAAAGCTTTCTATATCTGTAGGTATTGGCTTCATTAGATTTATATGACGAAATTTTACTTTATCTTGTATCTTGTCTGATATTTTAAAGGAACCTTCAAATTCATTCTGCCCTTTATTACAATAGTTTTGTAGATATTTTTTAGGTATTCTGTTTGAAAATTTTATTGAGTATATCCCATTTTTTGCAAACTTCAATACATGATCATTTATATCACTTGCAAGCACTTCAAAGTTTTTATAGGTGCTTATGTTTGATTGTATGTGCATTGCTATGCTGTAAGCTTCTGCTCCGTTTGAACTAGCAGCACTCCAGCATCTAAATGTGTTATATTCTATATTTGGCAGGATTACATCTTTTAAAAAGTCAAAATGTTTTGTTTCTCTAAAAAAGTATGTTTCATTTGTAGTAACGGTATTTATAAGATTTTGCAGCATAGCTTTATCATTTGCTAAAAGTTTATGAAACTCTTTAAATGATCTAAGGTCATGATTTTTTAAAAGTGCCGCTAATTTATACTCAAGATTTTTTCTTTGGTCTTTTTTTGTGTGGATACCGGATTCATCGTATATGATTTTTTTAAGCTCTAAGAATTCTTTATCATTAAGTTTTACAATCTCTCTCATATGGCATACTTCTCTATAGCTTGTTTTAAATTAGATAGGTCAAGTTTATCAACAATATCCAATGCTCCACATTCTAAAATATTTGTTGCTATTGCACTATTTGACATGTTTGTATGTGCAATAAGAGGGATCTGATCAAATTTTGAGTGTATCTTGATCTGTTTTATCAATTCCATTCCATCCATTACAGGCATCTCTATATCAGTAATTATAAGTGCCACTGGATCATGTTCATTTGTGCATAGATAATCAAAAAGAAGTTTTCCATTATCAAAAATATGATAATTTAGATTTAGTTTATCAAGGAGCTTTTTAATTTGATTTTGTATAAGTGTGCTGTCTTCAGCAACAAGAATTAATTTCTTTGTTATTTCGTTGGTCTGTATCTTCATATCGTCAACCAAAGCTTCATTCATAGTAAGTATATTTGGATAAATATCCATGGTTATCTGATCAAAATCGAAGATATTACACATTTTCTTTTTACCGTCAACAGTTACTTCAACGGCATATGCAATTTTGTCATCTCTTTGAGTTCCATTAAAAAGTGCATCTAGGTGTATCCTTTGTATACCTATAACTTTTTTGACAAGAAGTCCAAGTCTTGACTGGGAATATTTACAAAGGATGATTATCTTTAGTTCAGTTTCATCATCTATAGGAGAACCGATCCAATCATCAAAATTAAGAAGGACAGCCATATTTCCTCTTATTTTTGAGACACCTTTTGTAAGTGTTTCACTGTTGCTGCTTTTGATAATATCTATATTTTTATTTTGTATCAACTCTTCAACTTTTGCAACATTTATACCGTAATATTCCCCTGAACATGTTTCAAAGATAACATATTGACTTGATATGTTCATATCTCCTGATATCAAGTTTAGAAGTTCGTTGTAATATATATCGTGTTTGTCGTTATTTTTCATGTTATTCTTCTATAGTTTGTGTGGTTATAGATAATTCATCAAAATCAAGTATTTTCTCTATATCTAAAATAGTTATAAATATATCGTCAACTTTAGCTACATTTTTTATAAATATCTTTTTTACTTTTGTACCAAAAATTGGAATAGATTCTAGCTCCTGTGTATCTTTAGTAAATACTTTGTCAACTTTACTTACTATAAATCCAACATCATGGGACTCGTTTTCATATTCTAAAGAGATGATGATAATAGATTCTTTTTTTGAATCCATATTTGTATTCAACTCAAGTCTTTTATTCATATCTATTATAGGAATAACACTTCCTCTTATATTCATAACACCTTTTATAAAAGGCTGCATTAAAGGTATAGAGGTGACATTACCAAATGGTATGATCTCTTTTACTTTTAATATCTCTATGGCAAAAAGTTCCGATCCTAAATTAAATGTCAGATATTGTACCTGGGTCATTATAAGCCTTAAAAGTTTGTCCAGTTTGACTTTTTGTCAACATTGCTTGGTATATTTTCCTCTTGATTAACTTCCATATCATCTTCTAAAGTAATATCAAGAATATCTTCTTTATCAATTGATCCGTTTACTTTGAAATAACTTATCATCTTAGAAAGTTTTTTTGCTTCACTTAGCATCACTACACTACTTTGTGCCAGTTGTTCACTTGCTTTTGCATTGTCGTGTGCAACGGAATCAAGGCTTACCATAGCATCATGTATCTGTTTTATCCCAACATCCTGCTCTTCAGAAGCTGTTGATATCTCCTCAATAAGAGAAGTTGTTTTTTGAGTACCCGGTACTATCTCATTGATAAGGTCTCCGGCTTTTCGACTCTCTAAAACACTTGTTTTTGAAATCTCACCAATTTCACTTGCAACTGTCTGTGAAACTTCTGCAAGTTTTCTTACCTCTACCGCAACAACGGCAAATCCTCTTCCGTGTTCACCTGCTCTTGCTGCTTCTATTGCAGCATTTAGTGCAAGAAGATTTGTCTGATATGCTATATCTTCTATCTCTTCTATTTTTTGAGCAACGCTATCCATAAGATCTGCAGTGTTATGTACTGCTTTTGAACCTTCTAAGGCGATATTTGAAGCTTGTGACGCTATTTCAGAAGTGTGTTTTGTATTGTTTGTGTTTAGGTTAATATTTCCGGCTATCTCCTCAACAGAAACTGCAGTTTCCTCCAAGCTGTTTGATTGTCTTAAAGAAGCTGAAGATATCTCTTTTGAAGTTGAACTTACTATATGTATCCCTTCTGTTACTTCTTTTGATATTATATTTGCACTAGAGATAACATTTTCAAGTTTAGAAACAGCGGTATTAATAGAGTTTTTAAGAAGAAGGTAGTCCCCTTTATAGTCTTTATCAAGTCTTACTGTTAGATCGCCTTTTGCTATTTGGCTCATAGTATTGTTAATGTCACCAAGCGTACTTCCGAATAGTTCTACTACACTGTTTAAACCATGTGCAATGGCTTTCATATCACCGTTGTATTGTGATTCATCTATTGTATTGTCAAATTGACCGTTTATTGCTGATTTTACAATATCATTGATACCGTCAAGGATAGATGACAGCTCATCACTTAATGTATTTGTTGCTTTTTTAAGTGTATCAAACTCTCCTGTTGCTTCTTTTGTATACAGAACTTCAAAACTTCCGTTGGCAAGATCTGAATATACCTGACTCATATCTTTAAATGTTGTGTTAAGACTTGAACTTAGATTGTTTAATAAAGATTGCATCTTTTGTAGAGACTTATTGTTTGGAGTTTCTGTTAAAGATATATCAAAATGTCCATTTTGAAGGTACTCTAGGAAAGATGTAACTTCATTGATGAATTTATTGTCTTGTTCTAAACCGTCATTTAAAGTTTTCATATAGTCATTGTATATATTAGATACCTCTCCAAGCTCATCAGCCGAAGATACTTCAATATTTTCGTATTGTGAATTTTCATTGTTGATTAAGTTTTCAAATCCTTTTTTCAGTTCATCTATAGGTTTTGTTAATCTTTTTATAAAATAGAACATCACAGCTATTGTAACCCATCCAAATAAAGTTGCAAGTATAAAGTTACTTGAAGTTAATGAACTTAATTTTACATCTGATTCATCCAAAGAATATGAAAGGTCAATTATACCTATTATATCACCTTCTTTTTGATTACTGTGACATGAGATACATTCAGGTGTAGCAATCATTGGTTTTACCATTCGTAAAGTATGCTTGTCACCATATAGTTCCTGTGTGATTGTTTTTTTTGTTTGAAAAGATTCTTTTACTGAAACATCGGGAAGTTCTTTGTTTAGTTTGCCGTAAAGAGCTTCCAAAGCAGGACTTCTAAAAACACTTAAATTTACAACACCGTCAATCGCTCCCGTATCATTTTTAACTTTTTGTATAAGCTCTCTGTCCCCTGAACTCATACCTGTTTTTAGTGCTATGAAAATAGACTCATTTAACATATGTACATTTTCTTTTGCCGTATTTATGAACTTTTGTCCTGTATTTTGTGTATTGGCATATATTGACAGTAAACTGCTTATTGTAAGTAATATAAAAATAACAGACATTATTTTGTATGATATCTTACTGTTTATGAACTTGATCATATTAAACTCCTTGGTTGAATTTTATTTATATTTTTGATTTGCATATTTTAAAAGTACCGGTACATCCAGTATTGGTGTAACTGAACCGTTTCCTAGTATAGTTGCACCGCTTATCCCTTTAAGGTTCTTAAATACCTTGCTCATTGGTTTGATAACTGTTTGGAACTCCCCTAGAAGTTCATCTACTATCAAGCCTACTTTTAAGATACCAAAACTCACTACGACAATATTTTCTTTTGTGTTGTTATCTTTGATTCTTTCATAACCGAAAAACTCTTTTAGATCAAGTATCGGTAGTATATGATCCCTTAAATTTATATAACAGTCTTGCTTTACAACTTTTTTATATTCATCTGTTAGTTCTTTACATTCGGTGATCATCTCTAAAGGGATTATATAAGGATCATTATTTAGTTTTATCATAAATCCATCTATAATTGCAAGTGTAAGTCGAAGTTTTATAGTTACTGTCATACCTTGACCTAGTTTTGAATTTATATCTATACTTCCACCTAATTGATCTATATTTTTCTTTACAACATCCATACCCACACCTCTACCTGAGAGATCAGTAACAAGATCAGCTGTGGAGAAACCAGGCTGCATGATAAGGTTGAATATCTCATTTTCATGAAGTTTGTCGTCTTTTGATATTAGATTTTTTTCAACTGCTTTATCTAATATCTTTTGAGGATCCAGTCCTCTTCCGTCATCTTTGACTTCTATAACAATATTGCCAGCCTCATGTGATGCACTTAATATTATATGGGCAATTGATGGTTTGTTTTTATCTTCTCTTTCTTGGATTGTTTCTATTCCATGATCAACGGCATTTCTTACAAGGTGCATTAATGGATCTGAGATCTTTTCTATGATGATTCTGTCAAGTTCCGTATCAGCCCCTTCAATATGAAGATCGATATTCTTATCAAGAACAAGACTTATATCTCTTACGGTTCTTTGAAATTTTTTAAAAGTATCTGCTATAGGGATCATCCTACTTTTCATAGATGCTTCTCTAAGTTCTTCAAGTATCTTGTAAAGATTATCCACACTCTCTTTTAAAGGTTTATCATTTATCCTTTTTGAGTGTTCCATAACACCTGCTGTTGTGATAACCATCTCCCCTAAAAGGTTTATAATAGCATCTATTTTTTTAGATTCTATTTTTAGAAGATTTGTTTGTATTTTTGCAGGTTGTGTTGTTAGGTCTTTCTCTTGATCTCCTATCTTCGGTATATCAGATAGATCTTTTGACTTAGGTTTTGGTTCTTCCTTAACTTGACTATCATCATAGTTTTCCAAATACTCTTTATACTCTTTAGTGACTTTTATGATATTTTGATCATAGATCTCTTCGCAGTCATTTTGTATGATGGATTCAATCATAGTATTAAAATGATCTTTTATTTTTAGTAAAAAAGTAATAAGGTCATTGTTGATATTTTTCTTTTCACTTCTTATATCATCAAGGAGGTTTTCTGCCGTATGTGAAAAATCTACAAGTATATCATATCCAAAAGTTGCAGCACCTCCTTTTATGGTATGGGCTGTTCTAAATATGGTATTGATATGTTCTTTGTCAAAACCATGCTGTTGAATATAAAGTAGTGAGGATTCCATTTCATCTAAAAGATCAACACTTTCAGCATGATAAAGGAATACAAGATTTTCTTCAGGATGTGCCATTTATAGTAATATTGCCTTTGTTTTATTAAATATTAATTAAAATTATAACATAATAAATTAAAAATAATATTTATTAATATATTTATATGGAGTTTAAATGAAGACTATACTTGTAGTTGATGATGATCTTGTTATTTTAAAGAAATTAGAGGCAGAAATACATAAGCAAATGAGCAATGTCAAACTGCTTATGGCAACTTCATATAAAGATTCTATAAAGCATATTTTAACTAATGATATTGATATAGCTCTTGTAGATATCTTCTTACCTGATGTAAAAGAGGGTGCTGTTGTTGAGTTTGCTTTAAAAAAGAATATACCCACTATGGTTATAACAGGTGATGACTCTTTAAGTGTTCAAGATAAATATATACAACTTCCTATTATTGAGTTTATACAAAAAAGATCTTCAAAAAGTATCGCACATGCGGTAAAGACATTATCAAGATTAATAAAAAACCATGATGTTAATATTTTGATAGTCGATGACTCTGCTTTGCAATTAGAAAAAGCTAAGCGTGTGATAGAAACAATGAAATTAAATATAACTACTGCTATGAATGGTCTAGAGGCTCTTGATATTATTGAAAATAGCGGTATTGACTTTTCTCTTGTATTGACAGACTATAATATGCCTGAAATGGATGGTATGGATCTAACTATAAAAATTCGTGAAAAATTTGACAAAGATGAATTAGGGATTATAGTTATGACTATAAATGATGCACCTGACATACCTATAAAGTTTATAAAGTACGGTGCAAGTGACTTTATACATAAGCCTTTTACACTACTTGAGATGAGTACAAGGATCAATGCAAACCTTGAGATTTTAGATCTTTTTAAAAGTAATACTGAAAAAGAGAAACAGATATTAGAACAAGCCAAGAATGCACAAATAGGAGAATTAATAGGTAATATTGCTCATCAATGGAGACAACCATTAAGTACTATAAGTGCAGCCGCAAGCGGTATGGAAGTACAAAAAGAGTTAGGTCTTTTAACTGATGAAGAGTTTGAGTCTATGATAAAAAGGATTGTAGATAGTACAAAGTTTCTTTCAAATACAATTGATACCTTTAGGGACTATACGGACGATGCTGGAGTAAAGACAAGTTTTAATTTAGAAGAGAGAATACTAAGTACTATAAGTTTAGTCCGATCTTTGCTGGATGAAGAGAAGATCTCAATCGTTACAGAATTTGATAAGAGTATTGAGATGAATTCAGTAGCAAGTGAATTATCTCAAGTTATTCTAAATATAATTTATAATGCTAAAGATATATTGACAGAAAGAGAGATCATTGATCCATATATAAAAATAGCTACTACAGCAGATGATAAAAAAGCTATCATCACCATAGAAGATAATGCAGGAGGGGTTGATACTGATATAATCGATCAGATCTTTGACCCGTACTTTACAACAAAACATCAATCCCAAGGTAAAGGGCTTGGTCTATATATGTCAAAGGATATAGTTGATAAACATCTTAACGGTTCTTTACATCTTAACAATACAAAAGAGGGTGCTAGGTTTTACATAGAACTGCCCTTGGACTCTTAGCCTTTTAATTAAGGTATAGAGTAGTTAAAGTTTGTACCAGCTATTAATATTCATAAAATCTTGTAAAAACTTTCATATCTAATGTAGGTTTGCGTCTAAAAGAATCAGTTATTATCCAACCTGTATTACAACTGCTGTTTCTAGCAATCTCTCCACTACCCATATATCTTCCGTTTTCATTTGTTATTCTTGCACTGAAACCACTTGAGATATTATCGCAAGTACCACCGTTTAATTTTAGTACATAGTTGTTGTTTTCTTCTTTATGCTTATAGATCTCTATCACATCAAATGGTGGATTTAGATAATCTCTTACTTTATAAAAGATATTGTTTAGATTATTGCTTATAGATTTTGTAAAATATCCCATATTGCTATATGTTTTGTCTCTATATCCATACTCATCATTTATTGAGATAGTAAAGTCACTATCGTATACCATTACATCATATGGCGTGATTAGTTTTACTTTTATTCTTGAATTAAAATTTACCGTATATAACCCAAAATCAATATTTTGAGGCTGAGTATAATGAGGACTGCCATAGTTGTAATTGTTATATATGTTTATTACTTGCTTGTGTTGATTTTTATTTTTAATTTTATGCTTTTTGTGTTTTTTCTTTTTTGTGTGTTTCTTATGTTTTTTAGGATGATAAGTTTTCGTATAGTACAGATCTGTCAAATATAGTTCTAATTTTATATCACTGATATTTTTAGTATCAAAAAATTGATAATATTTATTATTCATAGACACAAGTTGTTTTAATTGATAAGTATCTATTTTAACACTATTGCTAAATGTTTGAATATTATCAATATTAAGTATAGGTATTTGTCTGTCATAAGAAACTGTTTGAGCTTTTTCAATACTTCTGTATTCCTTGAAGTCAATTTTTGAAGCACAACCGTTAAAAATAAATAGTAGCAATAGTAAAAGTATTGAATTTAATAGTTTCATTTTTTAACTTTCTTGTTTGATTGTGAAAGTTTATTTAATAATTGTGAAGTGATTGTGAAACTATGTTAGTGTTTTACATTACTAGTCTTTAAAAAATTTAAAAATTTATTATCATTTTATAACTAATAAATAATAATTACTATATAATATTACAAAAAGATTACAAAAGTAATATTTAAAGGTATTTTTAATTATGAAAAAAAGTTATTATGGTTTGGTTTTTATACTTTTAGTAATTGCTGTATATTTTTACTTAAAATATGAAAGAACATCAAAACAAAAAGAATATCTGCTAACTATTACTAAACAATATACTCAAGACTATAATGTTCTGTACGATCAATATAAAACCATATCAAACATAATATTTGAAACTAAAATAAACAAACAAGAGGTTAAAAGTATTTTTAAAGATGCATTAATCGACTCAAAAGAGAAAAAAGACAAAACAAGAAAAAAACTTTATCTATATCTTCAAACTACATATGGTCTACTGCAAAAATATAATATAAAACAGCTTCATTTTCATCTAAAGAACAATGAAAGTTTTTTGAGATTTCATAAACCTGAAAGATTTGGTGATGATCTAAGTGAGGTAAGAGCAACCGTAAAGTATGTAAATGAACATAAAAAACCTATAGATGGTTTTGAAGAAGGGAGAATATACAACGGTTATAGGTTTGTGTATCCTTTATTTTTTGAAGATGAATATTTAGGAAGTGTTGAGGTCTCATTTAGTACCTTAGCTATGAATATAGAGCTTATGGAGAATTTTAATGTAGTAGGTAAGTTTCTTATTTTAAAAGAGATCGTTGATAAAAAAGTCTTTGAGAAAGAACGATCAAATTACAGCTCATCACAGTTTAAAGATTTTTATTTTGAGAAAAAAATAGAAGATGCTTTGGAAAAGTATAATACTAAGAAAATAACTTTATCCGTATCTGATAAAACAAAATCTATCATAGAAAAAAAAGTAAAAGATAAAAAATCATTTTCAGTTTATGATGAAAAGAGTAACAGTATTATGACATTTATCAAAATACAAAACCCACTTACTAATGATGTTGTAGGTATGTATGTTTTAAGAAGTGAATCCACTTATATAATGGCTTTGATGAAAAACTGTATGAGACTTTTTGGCGGGACAGTATTGTTTTTGATTGTTGTTATGTTCTTTGTTTACAGAGTAAGAAATGACAAGATAAGATTAAGTATGCTTGTTAAAAAGAAAACAAAAGAGTTGAGAAAATCAAAAAGAAAGATGGAAGAGTATATAAGACTTGTTGATGAAAATATCATCACCTCTTCAACAGACCTAAATGGTAGAATTACTTATGCATCAGAAGCCTTTAGCAAAGTAAGCGGTTATACTAAAGATGAATTAATAGGTACTTGCCATAATATAATAAGATCTCCTGATATGCCTGATACTTTATTTGAGTCAATGTGGAGTACAATAGAAGATAATAAAACATGGCAAGGTGAAATTAAAAATATAAAAAAAGATGGAACACCTTATTGGGTAGAAGCTTCTATCTCTCCAAATTATAACGAAGAGGGTGAAAAAATAGGCTACACGGCAATAAGACAAGATATTACAGATAAAAAAATCATTGAAGATATATCCATAACAGACGGTCTTACAAATATATTTAATAGAAGGCATTTTAATAATATCTTCCCAAAAATAATAAACAGTGCAAAAAGACATAATGAACTAGTGTCATTTATAATATTGGATATAGATTATTTTAAACAATACAACGATACCTATGGCCATCAAAAAGGTGATGAGGTATTAAAAAGCGTGGCAAATACAATTCAAAGTACTTTAAAAAGAGCAGATGATTATTGTTTTAGATTAGGTGGTGAAGAGTTTGGAGTGATTTTTAAAGTTGAAAAATATGAACAGTCAGTAATGTTTGCAAATACTATTAGAAGTAATATAGAAGCTCTTTATATAGAACACAATCAAAACAGTGCTTCATCTTATATAACAGCCTCGGTTGGACTGATATGTAAAAGTGCAAAAGATATTAAAAATATGGATGAGGTATATAATGATTCTGATAAGTTATTGTATCAAGCTAAAAATAATGGTAGAAATAGAGTTGTCAGTAATAATTAAGTAGTTGGCAATATCTGTGTTTTACACAGATATTACACTTGGTGAGACTGTTCTTTGTTTAACATATCTTTCATAGATAAGTAGCTGTTTAAAGCACCTATATAAGCTCTAGCACTTGCAATCATAGTATCTAAGCTTAGTCCGTGTCCTATCATAGGTGGATTGTCATCATTAAATGTAACTTTACAAGTAACTTTTGCCAAGGCATCTTTACCTTCCGTTACAGCTTTTACATTATAGTCAACTAATGTCCCTGTATATCCTGTAATTCTGTCTATTGTTTTAAAAATAGCATCCATAGCACCGTCACCGATACCTGCGTCTGTTATGATTTGATCGTTATGTTTTACTTTTACAACAGCACTAGGAACTCCTTCTGAACAGTCAGAGATCTGTACTGCAATTATCTCGTAAGTTTTATTATGGTTTAATTTTTCATCAGTTACTATCATTCTGATGTCATCATCCATAATATCTTTTTTCTTGTCACATAATAACTTGAATCTTTCAAATGCTGTGTTCATCTCATCATCGGCAATAGTTTCAAAACCTAATTGAGATAATTTATCTTTAAATGCTGCTCGTCCAGAGTGTTTACCTAAAACTATAGAGTTGTTTTTTTCAATTCCTATATCTTCAGGTCTCATGATCTCGTATGTTTCTTGATGTTTTAATACACCGTCTTGGTGGATACCGCTTTCATGTGCAAAAGCATTTTTACCAACAATTGCTTTGTTTGGCTGTGGCTCAATTCCAGTTATAGTTGCAACCATCTTAGAAGCTTGATAGATCTCTTTTGTGTTTATATTTGTAGTATAGCCCTCAAATAAGTCTTGTCTGGTTTTCAATGCCATAACTATCTCTTCCATAGCAGCATTTCCGGCTCTCTCACCTAGTCCATTTATAGTACACTCAACTTGTCTAGCTCCGGCAGTTATTCCGGCTAAAGTATTTGCTACGGCTAAACCTAAATCGTTGTGGTTGTGTAATGAGATGATCGCTTTGTCATTTACATGAGTTACTATCTCTTGCACCATATGGCTTATCTCACTTGGCAATCTATATCCAACTGTATCAGGTAAGTTTATAGTTTTTACACCAGCTTCAATAATTGCATCTGATAACTCTTTCATAAATGATATATCACTTCTACCTGCATCTTCAAAGCTGAACTCTACATCATCTACAAATGATTTTGCATACTCTACTGCATGAACTGCTCTTTTTATAACTTCATCAGGAGTCATTTTTAATTTGTATTGCATATGGATAGGTGAGGTTGCTATAAATGTGTGGATTCTTTTTTTATTTGCATTTGCTATTGCTTCACCTGCTGCTTTTATATCTCTATCTACTGCTCTTGCCAATGAACAAATAGTGCTGTTTTTAACTGTTGAAGCGATTTGTGAGATAGCATCAAAGTCTCCAGGAGATGCTGCTGCAAAACCTGCTTCTATAATATCTACATTTAATTTTTCTAATTGTTGAGCTATCTGTATCTTTTCAGCTGTGTTCATGGAAGCACCGGGACTTTGTTCTCCATCTCTTAATGTAGTATCAAATATGATAATGTTTTTATCGTTTGTCATTTTTGTAACCTTGTTATATTTTATATATTGTTATTGGGAATTTATAATTCAACTGTATTCTTGAAAATTGTTTTATATTAAGAGTTTAAGTTAAGCAGGAGTAGATTAGTACTTTTAAAAATGAAATTTTTAGAAATGTATGTAGCTTTCATTGACTACTCCTTTAGTTTTATTTTGCTTATTTTATCATATTTAAGTTAATAATAAATAAAAGTATAGATCAATATAAAAAATCTAATATCTACAAAGGTAAAAAATATTAATTTATTGTATAATACACCATA
>JAYEKV010000124.1:0-5104 GCA_034716855.1 Campylobacterota bacterium
TTTAATCTTGAAAGAGAAAAGAAAAATGAAACAGACTCTAAAAAAGCAGATGGGGTTATATACCTTGATAATGAAGTAGTAGGGATAATAGAACTTAAAGGACAAAACACAAAAAACCTTGACAAAGTCCAACAACAAGCCTTTTGGTATCTTACACAACACTCAAATGCTCAATATGTAATAATCTCAAACTTTGATGAGTTAAGATTTTATTTTGACAAAAGTACCTCTTATGAGAAGTTTTCTCTTTTTAATCTTGATTATGAAGATTTTAAAAAACTTCATTTACTTTTATCTTTTGAAAGTATCAAAGATAAAACACCTTTAAAAATAAAAGAAAAAACTGCTAACTTTGAAGCAGAGATATCAAAAGAACTTTATAAAGACTTTTCAATTTTTAGAAATCACTTATTTGAAAATATAGTTAAAAACAATACATCTATAGAAAAGTCAATACTGCTTAGACTAACTCAAAAATTATGTGATAGGATAATCTTCATACTATTTGCAGAAGATAGAGGACTACTAACAGCAAACACTATCAAAGAGATAAGACAAAGACACGAACAAGATATATTTGGTAATCCTATGTATCAATACTACAAAATATATTTTGATGCTATAGATAATGGAAATGAAAAGTTAGATATACCAAAATACAATGGCGGACTATTTGCCAAAGATGAGTTACTAGATAGTCTTATAATAGATGATGAGATACTAGATATGGAAGCTCAAAAGTTAAGTGATTATGACTTTGAGAGTGAAGTATCTGTAAATATCTTAGGGCATATATTTGAACAATCTTTAACAGACCTAGAAGAGATACAGTCAAATATTGATAATGTTGATTTTGATAAGACAAAAACAAAAAGAAAAAAAGATGGTGTATTTTATACCCCTCCTTATATCACAAAATATATAGTAGATAATACACTTGGAAAAATGTGTAATGAAAAAAGAGAAGAGTTAAATATCATAGAGGTAACTTCTCCTAAAAATCCAAAAAAACTAACAAAAAAAGAACAACAAACAAAAGACAATTTAGAAACTTATAAAAATTGGTTATTTAACCTTAAGATTTTAGATCCAGCCTGTGGTAGTGGTGCATTTTTAAATCAAGCCTTAGAATACTTAATAACAGAACATACAAATCTACAAAATGACTTAGCACTTATGGGTGACCTATTTGCTGTTTATACTGTAGAAGAGTCTGTTTTAGAAAACAATCTTTATGGTGTAGATATAAATGAGGATGCAACAGAGATAGCAAAACTTTCTTTATGGCTTAGAACTGCCAAAAAAGGGAGACCACTTACAAAGTTAGCGGATAAGATAAAATGTGGTAATTCTCTTATAAGCGATAAAAGTGTAGTGGATAATGCTTTTGTATGGGAAGAGGAGTTTAAAGAGGTATTTGAACAAGGTGGCTTTGATATAGTTATAGGTAATCCACCTTATGTAAGACAAGAGATGGTTTCCTTAGAATCTAAAACTTTTTTTAAAGAAAATTATGAAACTTATCATAGTTTAGCAGATTTATATATTTTTTTTGTAGAAAAAGGAATAAACTTACTTAAAACAAATGGAAAGTTTAGTTTTATAATCCCAAATAAATGGATAAAAGCAAACTATGGAAAATCTTTAAGACAATGGTTAAAACAAAAATCAATTGATGAAATAATTGATTTTGGAGATTTACAAATTTTTGAGGATGCAACTACTTATCCTCTAATAATGACAAATACAAATAAGCTACAAAATCCAGAATTTAGTTTTACAGAAATTAGAACATTAAAATTTAATAATTTGAATAACTATATAAATGAAAACTCTTCTAAAATAAATATAAAAAACCTAAATGATGATGGTTGGCAATTAGTATCAAAAGATATTGAAAATATTCTTACTAAATGTATAAACAATTCATATACATTAGACTCTTATACTAATGGATGTATCAATAGAGGTGTAATGACTGGTTTAAATGAAGCATTTATAATTGATGAAGAGGTAAAAAGAAAACTAATTGAGGAAGATAGTAATTCAGAAGAAATTATAAAGCCATTTTTAACAGGTAAAGATATTCAAAAATACAATTGTTCTATAATTGATAAATGGTTGTTATACATTCCTTGGGATTTAAAAATTGAATCATATCCTGCAATAAAAAAACATTTAGAACAATTCAAAGATAAACTTGAATCAAGACCAGAGGTAAAAGGTGGTCGCTATCCTTGGTATGCACTAAGTAGATATGGGAGTAAATATATTGAAGATTTTGAAAAAATAAAAATTATATATTTGGTTTTTCAAGTAAATCCAGCTTTTGTTATGGATGTTAATAAAACATATTCAAATAATGCTACATTTATTTGTCCAAAAGAAGATTACTTTTTATTGGGACTACTAAACTCAAAATTAGGATGGTTTCTAATCTCAAATGTTTGCACAGAGATAAAAGGTGGTTATCAATTGATATATGATTATTTTAAAAACACACCAATAAAAAAATTTAATAAAGAATTAAAAAAAGAAAGGTTTGAAAATACTGTTAAAAATATTTCTTGTTTGAATAAAAAACTACAAGAAACAAAACAAAATTTTATCAATGAATTAGAACTTGAAAAGATACCAAAAAAATTACACAACTTTGAAAATTTAGAATTTGAAGATTTTGTAAAAGAGTATAAAAAAGCTAAAAAAATAAAATTTGCTGATAAATTAGAAGAGCGAAATTTTAAAAATGAATGGAAAGCCCTTTTTGAAAATGATAAAAAAGAAGTTTTAGAACTGCAAGAGCAAATCAACCAAATAGATAAAGAGATAGATAGTATAGTGTATAAACTTTATGAACTTACAGAAGATGAAATAAAGATAGTGGAAGATAATTAATTATGAATAAAATAAATTGCGAAATTTTTTTTAATAAACTATATGAAGATGAAGAGTTTTGTCAACAGTTAGGAAAAGTTACACTATCTAGCAGTAAACTTGAAGTGCAACTAATAAAATTATTAAATAATAATAGCAATGTTAATAATAATCTATACAATTCTACATTAGGAAGTTTGATTACAAAAACAAAAAAAGAAAACATTTTAACAAAAAATACAATTGAAGCCTTAAAGCTATTATCAGAACAAAGAAACTATTTAACACATAATATATACTCTATACTATCCAATGATCTTGATGATAATACTTTAATTAATAGTAAAAAAGAACATGAAATAATAAAGAAGAATTTACTTCAAACTACAAGTGAAGAAAAAAGCGAATTGCTATATTCAGATACTCAACTATATATTGAAAGAGCTTATATATTAGTTGAGAACTTAAATGGTATGATTGAAATAATTGAAAAGTACAATAAAGGCGAAAAATGAACTATAAAATATTTTGTGATGAAAGCTGTCATTTACAAAATGATGGCTGGGATAGTATGACACTAGGTGCATTAAAATGTCCAAGTGATCCAGAAGAACTTGATAAGATGTTAGAGAGGAATAACAAAAATGACAATTGATAGCAAAAATAATTTAACCAAATATGAAAATAGCACCATAGAATACAAAAGTCTTAAAAAAGCTATAGGGCAAAAGGCTGATTTAAAAGATCTTGCTAAAACTTGTGTATGTTTGGCAAATGCACAAGGTGGTTATCTTTTTATTGGTATTGAAGATAAAAACAAGTTACCTCCAGAAGATCAAAAAATAGACCAAGAAGATGTAAATAAAGTTATAAAAACTTTGCGAAGTCTTACAGATAGTGTAGGGCTTGTAAACCCTGAGATAAGAACTCATGAAAATAGTGGAGAGTTCTTTATCATACAAATTTATCCCTCTATGAAAACCATTGCAACCACAAGTGATGGTAGAGTATATGTAAGGGTTGGAGATGAATGTACAGCAGTAAAAGGAGAAGAACTTACAAGATTAGCACATGAAAAAGGTGCTTTTCAATGGGAATTAGTTCTTACAAAAACTCACATTTCACAAGTAGAACCTCAAAGTATCCAAAATTTTATTAATGAAATTAAAAATTCTGATAGAGTAAGTGAGTTTATAAAACAACAAACCGATTTAGATATATTAGAATACTATAAACTTATTGATGATGAGTATTTGACAAACCTTGGTGTTTTATGGCTTGGCAACTTCAAACAAAGATCCAAACTTAACTATCCTATAACAGTACAATATATTGTTTATGATAAAAATGAAAAGAAAATTAGAAAAATTGATTGGAATTTAAATCAATACAATCCAAAAGAGTTATTACTTGAAATAGAAAAAGAGGCTGTTGAGTTAAACTACAGCTTTGAACTGCCTGATGGGATGTTTAGAAAGCAAATAAGACACTATGCAAAAGATGTAGTAAGAGAACTTTTAATAAATGCTTTTGTTCATAAGTCATTTACTATTTCTGGGGATATATTTATATTTCTTTATAAAAATAGACTAGAGATTAAAAACCCTGGAGGCTTACCACTTGGAGTGACTAAAGATAATATTTTACATCAAGTACAAAGACGGAATCCTCACTTAATAGATACTTTTAAAGCTTTAAAGTTAATGGAAAATGAGGGAAGTGGTTATGACCTTATATATGAAAAATTAAGTCTTGATGGTAAACTATATCCAAAAATTGAAACAGATATAAATTTTGTACAAGTTACAATATATTCAAATATTATAGATAATGATATATTACAAATAATAGACTACTTGTCAAAGCATTATGAACTTACCCAAAAAGAAATTATATCTTTAGGGGCTATTGTAAGAAATAAAAAACTATCAGGTTATGAACTATCAAAACTTCTACAACTTGGAGATGATAGATTAAGAAACTGGGTGGATAATCTTGTAAATCAAAATATACTTACTACAGAGGGGAAAACAAAAGGATTAATGTATATGGTAAATCCAAAAATTTTATCATCTGTAGAGCATGACTTAAAACCAAGTTTAAAAACCATGGAAGAACCTCACTTAAGAGCATTAATCAAAGAAGATTTAAAATTACATCCAAAAAGTAAAATATCCGAAATACACAAAAGAATGGATGATTTAGATATTGGCTACTTAAGAAGAATAGT
>JAYEKV010000125.1:0-18482 GCA_034716855.1 Campylobacterota bacterium
CTGAAGATAGTAGATATACAGATATTGTAGGGAAAGAGGTATTATTACCACTAACAGACAGAACTATCAAAGTTATTACAGATTCTCATGTTGATATGGAATTTGGTACGGGTGTAGTTAAAGTTACTCCGGCACATGACCAAAATGACTACGAAGTAGGAAAAAGACACAACTTAGACTTTATCAAAGTATTTGATGAAAAAGGGATCTTAAATGATTACTGTGGAGAGTTTGCAGGACTTGAAAGACTTGAAGCTAGACCGGTTATCGTAAAAGCATTAGAAGCTAACGGACATATTGTAAAGATTGAAGATCATGTTCACCAAGTTGGTCACTGTTATAGATGTAAAAACATTGTTGAGCCTTTTATCTCTCAACAATGGTTCTTAAGTGAAGCGGTAGCTCAAAGCTCAATTGAGAAAACAAAAGCACACAATAATTTCCACCCACAACATTGGATAAACTCATATACTGCATGGATGGATGAGCTAAGACCTTGGTGTATCTCTAGACAATTATGGTGGGGGCATAGAATCCCTGTGTTTACTTGTGATGATTGTGATCATCAATGGGCAGATATCAGCGATGAGCCAAAGCAATGTCCAAACTGTGCTAGTAAAAACCTAACACAAGACCCAGATGTACTTGATACTTGGTTCTCATCTGCACTATGGGCTATGTCACCACTTGGATGGGGAAATAATGGTAAACTAAGTGAATTATACGATGAAGTTCAAGATATGAAAGACTTCTATCCAAACAGTCTTCTTATTACCGGTTTTGACATTATGTTCTTCTGGGTTGCTAGAATGATGATGATGGGAGATCACTTCCAAGGTGAACTGCCATTTAAAGATATCTATATGCATGCCCTTGTAAGAGATGAGCATGGTGCAAAGATGTCAAAGTCAAAAGGAAATGTAATCGATCCACTTGATATGGTTGAGGAGCATTCTGCTGATATTATTAGATTTACACTTGCATACCTTGCGGTTCAAGGTAGAGATATAAAGCTAGGGGCTAAAAATCTAGAGCAGTTTAGAAACTTTACAAATAAACTTTACAATGCATCTAACTTTTTACAGTTAAATGTAGATACATTCCCTGATCTAAAAGATATTGAGATTAAAACTGCTCTTGGGAAATATATGCAAAGCAGACTTTCACATGCAGTTGAGAATGTAAGAGGAACACTAGAAGCGTTTAAATTCAACGAAGCTGCAAGTGAGCTTTATAAATTTGTATGGAATGAGTTCTGTGACTGGGGTATTGAGTACTCAAAAGCTAGTAAAGAATCTATTGTAGAGCTTGGAGCAATCTTCAAAGAAACTCTAAAAATGACATCTCCATTTATGCCGTTTATTGCAGACCACTTATACCATAAACTTTCAGGTACATCAATTGAAGATGGTGATTCTGTTATGGTTATGAACTTCCCGAATGAAATTGAGCAAGATAAAGAAGCTGAACATATGTTTGCTATCATTGAAGAAGCTATTACAGCTATAAGAAGAGCAAAAGTTATTATCGATATGGGTAACTCTAAAATTGCAAAAGCGTATGTAAAACTAAACGAAAATATGGATGTAACTATCGCTAGACCATTTATAGAAAAACTAGCTAAAGTTGAAAGCATAGAGTTTGTAGTTGCAAAAGTAGCTAACTCTATTACAGATGTATCTGATAACTTGGAAGTTTACATCCCAACAGATGAGATTGATATGTCTCCTATTATCAATAAACTTTCAAAACAAAAAGAGAAACTTGAAAAAGAGGTAGCTAAACTAAACGGTATGCTATCAAATGAAAGATTTGTTGCAAATGCTCCTGAAGCTGTTGTAGCAGAAAATAAAGCTGCACTTGAAGCTGCTAGTACTAAGCTTGAAAAAGTAAGTGCTGAGTTAGATACTTTTAAGTAAGCAAAACACTGTTTAAAAAAAAGCCACGCTTAATAAGCGTGGCTTTTTTATATTAAATCAAGATGACAATTTAGGTTACACACTAAAAAAGAGATTTAACATCTCACTTAGCCTTGCTTGATCAACAGGCTTAGTCAAGTACTCATCCATACCTGCTTCTATAAACCTTTCTCTATCACCCTTTAATGCATTAGCAGTAAGGGCAATGATAGGAGTATGTTTTAAATTATTCTGGCTTTCATATTCAAGTATTTCTTTAGTTGCTGCCAGGCCATTCATATTTGGCATATTTTCATCCATAAGAATAGCATCATACTTATTCTTTTGATACATAGATACAGCTTCAACACCATCGTTTGCAATATCTACGGTCAGGTTTAGTTTCTTTAGAACTATCTTCATAAGCATCTGATTTGACTTATTATCTTCAACTAAAAGTATTTTTTGTTGATGAAACTTTAACTCAAGTAGTTTTTTATTATTGGTACTTTTTGCATCACTTATCTCTACAGGTACTGAAAAATAAAATTCACTACCCATACCCAATTCACTTTTTACTTTTAATTCACCACCTAGATATTTTACAAGTTCATTACTTATAGATAAGCCAAGACCCGTACCACCAAAGTTTCTAGTAGTTGAACTTTCCTCTTGTGCAAATGCTTCAAAAATATGCTCCAGTTTGTTTTTAGCTATACCTTTACCTTCGTCTTTTACAGATATATGTAGATTATTATTCATAACACCTACTTTTAGCCAGATAGTTTTCCCTTCAGGTGTAAATTTTATAGAGTTACTTATAAGATTTGATATGATCTGCTTCACTCTTAATGGATCTGTTTTGATAGAATTAGGCAGATGATTTTCCCATATCAGATTCAGTGTTATATTTTTTTGTGAACATTTTGCATAGAAAAGATAAGTGAGAGTTTCAAACTCCTCTTTTGGATCAAAAAATATTTTATCTATATTTAATTTACCACTCTCTATTTTTGAAAAGTCTAATATATCCTCTATAATACGCAAGAGATTTTGACTAGCATTATCTATAATTTCAAGATGTTTTTTATTTTCTTGATCTTTTATGTTCCCTTTTAGTATCTCGATAAAACCATTTATTGCATTTAGGGGTGTTCTTATCTCATGTGACATATTTGCTAAAAATTCTGATTTCGATTTTGTAGCATCTTCCAGCTCTATAATATTTTGTTGAAGTTTCAATGTTTTTTCTTCTACTTTTTCCTCTAATTCTTTTTTTATATTTTCCTGTAGGTTAAAGTAGCTTAAATAGTATTTTGTTGCCAAGAACCATATCACAAGTGCCATAACAATTAAAAATATTATCAAAATATGCATATTATTATCAAATGAATCTTGATCATTAATTGTATCAGTGATATTATAAGCAATTACCAAATGTGCGGTATCACTAAGTTTCATCTGTGCTATTTTTAATATCTCATCATTAACATAAATAACTTCATTATGAACATGATCTGCCACTTTCTTTTTTTTGTCAATACCCTTGAACCGTTTAAATAATTCATCTGAGGTGGCCTTAAAAATCACAAGCCCGTTTTTCGTTTTTGAGAGGTCATTTAAAAACTTTTTGTTATTTATATTATCAATAAGAAACAAACTTTCATAATTTAAAGTTTGTTTTATATGTTCAGTAAGAGAGTCAATATTTATACTAAACTCCGCAACACCCAAAAACTCTTTTTGTTTTGTAAATACTGGATAAACTATCCTTAAAAAATATCCAAACTTTCCATCATCAAAGCCACTTACTAGCTTTTTTGTTCTATTTGCTTTATCTATTAAGGGTTTTTTACCTTTTTCTATCAAATTATCTTTTGCCTTTGGTTTATGAACCCTGATAAAAGATAAATTATCTTTCAGTATTATATGCATTCCCCAAAAATTTGAATCAACTGCTTTTATATTGTAAAAATATGGTTTTATTAGCTTATAAAACTTCTCTCTATCTTTATTTTTTAAGGCATCAATTATAAATTCATTTGAGAAAAGCCTCTCTGCACGGTTAATATATATACGCTTTTTTTGATTGATAAGCATATTGACAGAATTTTTTATATACTTTTGTGTCTGGAGTACACTGCTGTCTAGTGCATTATGATGTTTTGTACTTACATACTCATGTAGTATCACAAAAACAAACAAACTAAATATTAAAAAGCTTGCTATACTAAAAAATTTTATTTTCGTTGTTGTCAAAATATATATTCCTTAAATGTATTGTATTTTATATCTATTAATTTTATTTTATCTTCTAATGACTTTTTTGTTGATTAAATACAGATTTTTATTTCTTACTTCAATTATAATAAATAGGCAATGAGATAAAGCCCTCTTTTACACCTTTTATAGTATTATTCCAAATATAACAAAAGGGACTATAAATAAGCTATGGCACTAGTAGATCTACAAAAAATAAACAAACAATACGATATAAAAGTTATACTAAAAGATGTGGACTTTACCCTTTTAGAGGGACAAAGAGTTGCAGTGATCGGACAAAACGGTCAAGGTAAGTCTACTTTGATGAAAGTTATGACAGGTGAAGTTGAGCCAGATAGCGGTGATATAGCAATTGATAAATCTTTAAAAATAGAGATGCTTGAACAGCAGCCAAAGTTTAAAAGTGGTATAAGTGTAAGAGATGCTATAGAGGAACAGCTTGTTGATCTAAAAAAAGCTCAAAGAGAATATGAAGAGATATCTTTAAAACTTGCAGAAGATTACGACAATCAAGAGCTTATCAACCAACATGCCCAGCTTTCTACTTATCTTGACCACCACAGTGCTTGGGATCTTGACAATAAAGTGGAAAGAGTTTTACAAGAGTTTCAGCTAAAAGAGTATGAAAACAAAGATGTGACACTTCTAAGCGGAGGGGAGCAAAGAAGAGTTGGATTGGCAGGGCTGTTGCTTAAAAAACCTGATGTTTTACTTTTAGATGAGCCAACCAACCACCTTGATGTGTATATGGTAGAGTTTTTAGAACAGATACTTTTAAAAGAGAAGTTTACACTTTTATTTATCTCTCACGATAGATACTTTATAGATAATATAGCTACATCAATTGTAGAGATAGAGGGTGGAATTTTGCGAAAATTTGACGGTGGATATACAAAATACCTAGAAGCAAAACAACAGATGCTTCAAAACATGCAAAAAGACCATGAAAACCTTGTACGACAGCTAAGAGCAGAAGCTCACTGGATGCAAAGAGGTGTCACAGCTAGAAGAAAAAGAAATGAAAGAAGAAAAGCTGAATATTTTGAGCTAAAAAAGCAAGTCAAAAGTAATCCTGGAAAAATTAAAAAAATGGCACTTGATCTTCAAAGAGAACAAAAGGCTTTTAATGATGGCGTTGTGTTAAATAAAAAAAAGATGCTTTTTGAGTTAGAACATATCTCTAAAAAACTTGGGGAAAAACTTCTAATCCGTGACTTTACAGCTAGAATACTACAAAAAGATACCATAGCTATAGTTGGACCAAACGGTGCAGGTAAATCTACCATATTAAAAATACTTCTTGGTCGTATGGATATAGACAGTGGTAAGATAAAGCAAGGTGACTTTAAAGTTGGATATTTTGACCAGCATAGAGAGATGCTTGATGATTCAAAAACTATTATGCATACATTTTGTCCAAACGGTGGAGACAGAGTTGAGCTTAGTGACGGAAGAAGTATGCATGTATTTGGGTACCTTAAAAACTTTTTATTCCCAAAAGAGTACCTTGATAAAAAAGTTGGAGTTTTAAGCGGTGGAGAGAAAAACAGAATAGCCATAGCACTTCTATTTACCAAGAAATATGATGTACTAATCATGGATGAGCCAACAAATGATCTAGATATACCTACTATTAATATACTTGAAGAGTATCTTGTAAACTATCAAGGTGCAATTTTATTTGTAAGTCACGATAGATATTTTGTAGATAAAATAGCAAAAAAACTTTTTGTATTTACAGGTGGCGGAGAGATAATGGAAAGCTACCAACCATATACGGAGTACTTGGCAATTGAAAAAGAGATCAAAGAGTTAAGTGAACTAGAATATGAGTCTATCAAAGAAGAGAAACAAATAAAAGAAAAAGAGCAGCAAAAAAACAAACCCAAAAAGCTTACATACAATGACCAAAGAGAGTATGACAAACTTCCTGAAGAGATAGATAAACTTGAAGAAAAAATAGAAGAGTTGAATAATTGTGTAATGGATCCAAAATGTTATGAGCAAAAAGGTCTTTTGGCTGTAAGTGAAGAGTTGGATAAAACAAATAAACTATATGAAACAAAAGTTGAAAGATATTTAGAGCTTGAACAGATGGTAGAAGATTTCAATAATCATTAATAAATATTGTAAATTTACAATAAACTAACTAAATTAATAAAACTTAAATTTTTTTATGTTAGTATTCGGTTCAAAATCTTCCCTAAAGAGGTATGTATGAAAAATTTAGTTATCGTCGAGTCACCTGCAAAAGCAAGAACCATCTCAAAATTTTTGGGTTCTGACTATACAGTTATGGCATCAATGGGGCATGTAAGAGACCTGCCTAAGTCAAAACTGGGATTTGACCCTGATGATAACTTCAAGCCTCAATATATGGTATCAAGAGATAAAACAAAAGTTATAGCAGAACTAAAGAAACAAGTAAAAAAAGATACAGTTATCTACCTAGCGGCCGATGAGGATCGTGAGGGAGAAGCTATAGCTTGGCATCTTATCCCTGCTTTAAAAATAGAAAAGAACCCTATAAAAAGAATCGTTTTCCATGAGATTACAAAAAAAGCTATCATGGAAGCTTTGGAAAATCCAAGAGATGTTGACCAGCACCTAGTAGATGCACAACAAGCAAGAAGAATACTAGATAGAGCTGTTGGATATAAACTATCTCCATTATTATGGAAAAAAGTAAGATACGGTCTAAGTGCAGGTAGAGTTCAGTCTGTTGCCGTTAGAATTATTGTTGATAAAGAAAGAGAAATTGAGGCGTTTGTACCTGAAGAGTTCTGGAAACTAAAACTTGATATTCTAGATCCTCAATTTAAAGCTGAATTAGCAAAAATAAACGGTAAAAATACAAAAGTAAGAAATGAAGCAGAAGCTAGAACTATAGAAAACAGCTGTAAAGAGGGTCAATACCTTTTAGATACTATAGAGGAAAAAGAATCTAAAAGAAACCCTGCTCCTCCTTTTACCACTTCTACACTTCAACAAGAGGCAAGTAGAAAAGCAGGTTTTGGTGTAAAACAAACTATGATCGTAGCTCAACAACTGTATGAAGGTGGTGTAAATGTACCGGGTCATACTGGTGGTCTTATCACATATATGAGAACAGACAGTGTAAATCTATCTGATTTTGCTACATCTATGGCAAAAGAGGTTATATCAAAAGAGTATGGGGACAACTATACTCTTAAAAGCCCAAGAAAGTACAAAAGCAAAGCAAAAGGTGCTCAAGAAGCCCATGAAGCGATCAGACCTGTAAACCTAAACCTAAAGCCAAGTGATGTAGAGCCTTACTTAGATTCTGGACAATACAGACTATACAGCCTTATATGGAAAAGAACAATAGCAACGCAAATGGCACAAGCTGTTGTTGCAAATACTACATATAAAATAGCTGCTGGTAAAAATAAAGAGTATGAGTTCCAAGCAAAGGGTACTAGAATAGTATTCCCAGGATTCATGAAAGCTTATACTGAAGGTAGTGATGATCCAGAAGCTGCACTTGATAATACAGAAAAGATACTTCCAACTGTTGCAAAAGGTACTGTTTTTGAACAAAACAAACTGACAAGTGAACAAAACTTCACTAAACCACCTGCTAGATATACAGAAGCCAGCCTTGTAAAAAAACTAGAAACTGAGGGTATCGGTAGACCTTCTACTTATGCACCTACTATTGCTACAATTCAAGCAAGAGAGTATGTGATAAAAACAGAAGATAAAAAGATGAAACCAACTCTTATAGGAACTGTTGTAAATGACTTTTTAGTAGAGCATTTCCCACATATCGTTGATCTTGGATTTACCGCACATATTGAAGAGGAGTTTGATGATATTGCTGAGGGTAAAAGAGCTTGGGCTGATGTTATGGGTGAATTCTATAATCCTTTTGTAAAAAATATTGAAGATAAAGAGGAAAATGCACCAAGAGCAAAATTCTCAGATATAAGAGAGCTTGGAAACGATCCAAAAACAGATAAACCTATCACGGCAAGAGTTGGTCAATACGGACCATATGTACAACTTGGAACTAAAGAAGATGAAGAGAAACCAAAAATCGCTTCTATACCAAATACACTTAGTGTAAATAGTATCAACATAGAAGAAGCCCTTGTACTTCTACAACTTCCAAAAGTACTTGGAACTGATGAAAATGGGGATAATGTAAAAGTAAATATAGGAAGATTCGGTCCATATATCCAAATAAAATCAGAGTACTTCAGTCTAAAAGAGGATGATCCATATACTGTGGAGCTTCCAAGAGCATTAGAGGTTGTAAAACAAATAAGAGAAGAGAAAGCAAAAGCACTTTTAAAAGATTTCCCTGAAGAGAAGATACAGATACTTATAGGAAGATACGGACCTTATATAAAACAGGCAAAGAAAAACTTCAAACTTCCAAAAGGTCTTGATGAGCAGGATATAAAAGCATTAAGTCTTGAAGAGGTAAAAGAGATCATCAAAAACCAACCTGCAAAAGGTGGTCGAAAAACAGCTGCTAAAAAAACGACCACAAAAAAGACTCCGGCAAAGAAAACTGCAGATAAGAAAACACCTACAAAAAAAACTTCCGCTAAGAAAACAGCAACAAAAAAGTCAGCTGAATAAAAACATTCAACTGACTTTACATCTCCATACTAAATAGATAATGCCATCATATAAGGTTTATCTATAGGTGGGTTTTCCACTTTTTTAAAATTGTTCTTCTCATAAAAACTTACTAACTGTTCCATCTTTAATCCAAAAGGGTCAAGAGGCAATGGAGATAAGGTTACTTCTTTAACACCTTTTAAATTATTTTGAATATATTTGATCATTGTCTGTAATAGATTTGTTCCTATTTTATCTCCTCTAAATTGTGGTGCCACTTTTATAAGTTCAATAACTGCACACCTATCATCAAAAGTTATATTTGCAAATGCTTTACTTAAATAATTAAAATGAATATTATTATTTTTTATTTGTATTTTCATATAATTTCCTTTAATAAGAAAATCATACTTATAAATAGTGATAATTTGGTGATAATTCAGAACTAAACTAACAAAATAAACTAGATTTAATAAATATTACAAATAAATTACTTTTTATATATTAAAAAATAGTTTTATACAAAAGTATCTTTCATAATATTTTTCCAGTCTCTATCAAAATATCTCTTTACATACTCTTTTTTATGTGGAACTGTACATTTTGAACAATTTTGATGAATATATCCTTTTGACTCTATAGTAGAACCGTCTTTAGAATCTATTGTACAAAAGCTTTTATCTTCCCCTACTCTAAAGTTTGGACAGGCACACAAGTAACAATTAAGTTCTTTCATATCATGACACTTTTGATCTTTTTCATACATAATACAAAAATCTTTCTCTTTTATTTTCATATTCTCAAAATCAAAATAATCTATAAGTTCATCATCACTTAAAGAAGATAGTCTATTTACTATCTCTTTATGTTTTAAAGCATGTTCTTCAAACCATACACGATAAGACATTTTTCACCTTTATTAGCAGAATTGAGCTAAAAGACCTGATCTTAGCTCAGTATAGATCTCTTCACCTTTTAATTTCTTAACTATTTCAAGTGCAAAACAAATAGAAGTACCCGGACCTCTTGAAGTGATAATATTTCCTTGTTCTACAACACTTTGGTCACAAATATAACCGTCATTATCAATTTTTTCTTCAACAGAAGGGTAACATGTAAATTTATTTGGTAATACACCTGCTTTATCTAAAGCAAAAGGTGCAGCACAAATAGCCCCTATAAATTTATTTCTTTTATTCATAGTTTTAATGATACTTTGTACAGTCTCATCAACTGCCAATACATCTGTACCACCCCAACCACCTGGAAGTACTATCATATCAAGAGATTCTTCATCTACATCACTTAGATATGTATCAGCTTTTACAATGATACCGTTGGCACCTTGCACTGTTATCTCACTGCTAACAGCCGCAACAATGACCTGAATACCTGCTCTTCTTAAAACATCTATAATAGTTACAGCTTCTATCTCTTCAAACCCAATTGCCAAGGGAACTAATACTTTTGACATAAATACTCCTCATAAAATTTTGTTTATTATATCATTTATTTGTTATAATAATAACAGCAGGAGGTAAAAAATGGATATAGGACATTTTTTCTTAAATCTTTTTTTGATACTTATTGTTGCAAGGTTCTTAGGTGAACTTTTTGCAAGATGGGGTATACCTTCTGTTCTTGGTGAATTATCTGCTGGTATCTTACTTGGATCATCTGTTCTTGGGATAATAGAACCAAATGAAGTTCTAAAGATACTTGCGGAGATAGGTATCATTCTATTGCTGTTTGAAGTTGGTTTAGAGACAGACTTTACTCGTCTTAAAAAAGCAGGTCAAAAGTCTGTTATCGTTGCAATACTAGGAGTAGTACTCCCTTTTGGAGCTGGTTTGGCAACAGCTTACTATATCTTTGAATTTTCATTTAATATCTCATTATTTATAGGTGGAACACTTACTGCAACCAGTATAGGTATAACTTTAAGAGTTTTAAAAGATATACATATGGAACAAAGTAACATAGCTCAGATAGTTATAGGTGCTGCTGTTATAGATGATATAATAGGTATTATATTACTTGTATTTATTTATGATTTCTCAATATCAAAGGAGTTAAACTTTAATCATACCATGTCAGTAGCAGCCATGGTATTTTTATTCTTAGTACTGGCACCTATCTTTGCAAAAGTGATGTCATCGTTTATCCATAGATTTAATGACAAAACGCTGGTACCTGGGTATATCCCAACTATAATTATCTCAATGATACTATTTTTTGCTTATCTTTCACACCTAGTAGGAGCACCGGCTATTTTAGGCTCATTTGCTGCAGGTATTGCTCTGTCTCGTAGATTTTTCCTACCCTTTGGTGCTATGCTTCAGAAAAACGAACTGCTTTTAGATGAAGTTCAAAAGAACATGACTCCTATTATTCAGATATTTACACCTATCTTTTTTGTAATGGTAGGTCTATCTATGGATCTTACTGTTATAGACTTCACATCCTCAGATTTTTGGATAACAGGAATTACTTTTACTGTTCTTGCATTTGTTACAAAATTTGCGGGAGCATTTTTCATCTACCAAAAAGCACTAAGAAACAATGCGATTATCGGTGTCTCAATGATACCAAGAGGTGAAGTTGGACTTATATTTGCAGAGATGGGGCGACTAAACGGAGTTTTGCCAAATGATATATATGCAATGCTTGTATTTGTTATAATTGTCACAACAGTTATACCGCCTTTTATATTAAAACGGTACTTTAAAGTTGAGTGTGTTTAATCTTTTTTAATTCTTTTTTTATTATTTGATTTACTAAAAGCGATAAGGTCTTCAGATGTTCTAACATCTTCAGGGAGTCTTTTTAGGCACTCCAAAAGTATCTTGGCAGTACTTAATGCATCACTGTATGCTCTATGATGATCTGCAAGGTCAATATTCAAATGTTCTTTTAGATATTGCAGTCCATACCTTTCAGACTCTATTAATTTTTGAGAAAGATCAATAGTACAGATATTCCTGTTTAAAAGTTTTCCCAGATTATACTTTTCTAAACTGTCACTTATAAATTTATAGTCAAAAGATATAGCATGAGCTACAAAGATATCATCCTCTAAAAATATCTTAAACTCTTCAAGAACTGTTTGTATGTTTGGAGCATCTATAAGCATATCTGGTGTGATACCTGTAATATCCTGTACCTTTTTTGGTATATCGTGAGCACTTACCAAAGACTCATATTTTTCTATTATTTGACCATTCTTTATCTTTACAGCCCCTATTTCTATAATCTGTCCGCTTGATACTTTTCCTGCCGTTGTTTCTATATCTACAACACAAAATGACTGATCTTCTATTTTAGTACTCAATGTTTTTAAGCTGACCATTTCATCATCAAAATACAAAGGGATACCATTTGAAAGTAAAAGTTCTTTCTCAAGCTCTACATTATCAAAAAAAGTATCCCCTTTTTGAAGTATTTCATTGAATTGTGCAAGAGTTAAAGACCCTTTTAATAGTTTACTTATAAGTTTATTGTGATATTTCATTTACTTTATTTACGAACTCTATCATTTTTTGTTTATCTTTAATACCCTTTTTAACCTCTACACCACTGCTAAGATCAACCGAATAAAAATTATACCCCTGTAACTCTTTAACATTTTGTATATTTAAACCACCGGCAAGTACTATACGAGAACAATCAACATTATCAAACCATTCCAAGTTTAGTCTTTTACCCTCACCCCCGTAACTCTCTACAAAAGCATCTATGAGTCTGTAACTATCAGCATCTTTTTGAATATCATCTTTTGTTTGTGCTCTTACAACCTTTAGATATTTTACCTCTAATTCTTCATAAAAACTATCCTGTGCTTCAAAGTGTATCTGAGCTAGATCTATCTTAGTAATCTTTGCAATTGCATTTACCGTTTGTGCTGGTTCATTTACAAACAAACCTACACACTGTACAAAAGGGGGAAGCTTTGATATTATCTCTTTTGCCAAAACCGGCTCTATATATCTAGGACTTTTTGGATAAAAAACAAATCCTAAAGCATCGGCACCTGCTTTTATGGCATCAAGTGCATCTTTTATATTGGTTATACCGCAGATCTTTACTCTCATGTGTTTAATCTATACCTTTAAACTACTTATAGCTTCAGCATAATCATCTGCACCGTATACATAACTTCCGGCAACTACTACATCTACACCTGCATCTTTTAGCTCTTGAATATTTTTATTGTTTACACCGCCGTCAACTTCGATAAGGCATTCCGTATTATGTTTAACTATAAGCTCTTTTAATGCTTTTGCTTTTTTTACAACATTAGGGATAAACTTTTGTCCGCCAAATCCTGGATTTACAGACATTAAAAGTACCATATCAACTTCTTCTATAAGATACTCTATATCTTCAGGTCTACTGTGTGGGTTTAGAACTATTGCCGGCTTTATACCGTAACTTCTTATCTTTTGAATAAGTCTGTGAGGATGCTTCTCCTCTTCTATATGAAAAGAGATATACTCTGGCTTTAAAGGTGCGAATAGCTCTACAAAAAAAGTATTATTTTGTACCATAAGGTGTATATCTAAAGGTTTTGTTGCTACTTTTGCAACGGAGCTTACTACAACAGGACCTATTGTAAGGTTTGGTACAAAGTGACCGTCCATAACATCAACATGGATAAGGTCACATCCCCCTTCACATATAGCTGTTATCTCTTCGTTTAATTTTCCAAAATCTGCGCTTAATATTGATGGTGCTACTAACATATTTATACTTTGCCTTCTATTGTATTTTTTTGGGATTATATCTAAAAGATTGTCCAGTTTTGCTGAAGTAAGTTGATTTTTGTATAGTAATAACTGCTCTTTATAATTGAAACAAAAATATGGTCACTTTAATATCATATTATTTACAATATTTAAAGTGACTTTTTTGCCCAAGTGTTCTTGAACAGTATCTTTTAAAAGCATAAGATCTTGTTTTATCAAAATACTGCTGCTGTTAACTGTTATATATAATAAGGGCTCTTTTGTATTAAGATCAACTTGTGAGATATTGATATTTACTGTTTTATTATTAATCACATATGATTTATTGTGTAGTATGTTATAAATATTGTTTTGTTCCAGTGCTTTGTTAAAAGATAAAATAAGAGGAATAGCAATAATTGTCATAATAACAGTTGTATAAACTATCCCTTTTTTTGCCCTTTTTACAGCAGAGTATCCAAGAAATAAAAAAGTCAAAGAAGATGCAAGTGTAATACCAACCAAGTTTGTCACAAATAACAAAAATGAGCCATATACCATATCCATATCACCCCAGCCAAGTCCAATACCGGTAACACTCAAAGGAGGCACCAAAGCAACAGCTATAGCAACACCTGCCAAACTTTTAGCAACTTCTGATTTTGAGTTTGCATATGCCCCTGCTATTCCTGAAAATATTGCTACCATAAGATCTAAAAGGTTTGGATTGAGCCTTCCTCTCATCTCATCTGTTAGATTTGTAAGAGGCATAAAATATGTAAAAATCACTGAAAATAAAAGAGCGGTTAGTATACCGTAACTAAGTGTTTTGGCACTGTTTTGTATCATCTCATTCTCACCCCTTACAACACCCATCGATAGTGAAACAATAGGTGCCATCAAAGGAGCTAAGACCATAGCACCTATAATTACCGGTGCTGAGTTTTGAAACAGTCCTGTTGTAGCTAAAAGCGTACTTAAAACCATAAGTACTAAAAAAACCGAACTAAGCTTAGCACTATCTCTTAAAGAGATAAACAACTCTTTAAAATCAGACTCTTGAGCTTTTTTAAATAAAGGTATTTTTTTAGACAAAAGCATCTTTTTTACCTCCCCTTGAGGAAGCTCTTTTGTTTTTATTATCTCTTTACCGTCATCATGTACTTTTTTAGAATCTTCTATATTTAATATATTCCTTCCAAGTGCTACTGTGATACTTTGTTTTAATATCTCTAACTCTATATACTTTGAACTCACATAGCTCTCATCAAGTTTAAAATTTATTGCACTGTTACTTGAGATAGTTAGCTTTGATGTTTTTAAAATACCAACACTTTGAGGCAGTGATTTAACTTTAAAATGAGCATAAAAAAATATCATGACCAAATAGTAAATATATGAAAGTATACTTTTAGGAGCCAATACAAAGGCATTTAATTTGCCGTCATTGTTATAAAGCTTCTCAGTTATTACATCGTCACTGTTTTGTATCAAGTTATGTTCAAGTATCATGATACCGGCTGCTGCAGTATTTAATTCATACTCTTTACTTGTAACAAAAGTAAACTCTTGCAGTCTTAGATTTCTTAAATTTTTCAAAAAACCTGTAAACCTCTTGTATTTACTTTGTTTTTCTATACAGTCGTTTAAACCGTGAACATCACCAATAGTTACATTGTTGAAAATCGGTTCATTATTACAAATAAGAAGGTCAATAGTAGTGTATCTCTCTAAATTTAAAGAGTCATCTATAGCATCATTCAGATTTTTTAGTATACCGTAACTTTTAACGGCTAAGGGGCAATTGTCATTTGGAAGTATCGCTATTGTGAATTTTTTGTAGAGATTATTTTTTATAAATTTTTTAATTTTATTATCATCTAAATAAAGTAAATATAAAGAATCATCATAACTACCTGTTTCATCAAGATAATCCTTGACAATAACTTTTTTGTTGTAGTGTTTATCTATATAGTCAACAATATGATCACTATCATACAAACACTCTTTGTCTAAAATTAAATGTATTTTATCCATCTCGTTACATTATTTAAATTGAGACTTTAAAGCAAGAAGTCTACAGCTGTTTTCCAAAATAGCAACTTTTTTTACCATCTCTTTTATATCTCGGTCAAATACATAAACCCCAACACCTTTTATAAGTAAAATATTCTGTTGAGATATTTTAAGCTCTCTTGGTATCTCCAAAGAGTTTCTATCATACCAAGAGTCGAATTCCCCAGGGTCATACACAGTAAGTCTATCATAAATAGTTTTACCGAAATAATCTTTAAAAACTATCTCATCGTGCTCTAAAATATAAGCACTTGTATATGGAGGCATACCAAAAGCTATATATTTTGCTTCATGTATCTGATTATAGATACTGTTATGAACATTAGCTTCAATACTTGCAAGTTTCCAACTATAATCATAATTGTTCATAGATAGTTTACATAGTGAAGTATTATCTATCTCATCAAAAATAGCATCTTTTTTATTAATTATAAAGCTGTTATGATCAATTTTCTTTGAGATAGCCCCATGATAAATACCAAAAAAATTCTTCCTAAACAATGCCAAAGATATATCAGACAAGTGCTGTACAGTATTTTGATCTATCACTAATATCCTTTAATTAAATTTTGGATATTATAACGAAATAATTCAATATTTAGGATAAAGCTTTGAGCGACACCAACATACCACATATACCCGTACTTTTTAATGAAGTGATAGATACTTTTAAAGATATAAAAGATGGATATATTATAGACTGTACTTTAGGATATGGAGGGCATTCACAAGGGATACTTGAATCAAATCCAAACATAACACTTATTTGTAATGACCAAGATGATGAAGCGCTAAATTTTAGTAAAAAAAGACTTGAGAAGTTTGGTGATAGGGTTATATTCAATAAAGGTAACTTTAAAGATGTTGTTACAAAGTTCAAAGACAAAAATATTACGGGTATCTTGGCAGATATTGGAGTATCATCTTTACAGCTTGATAAAAACGAAAGAGGTTTTGGTTTTGAAAGTGATACTTTAGATATGAGGATGGATCAAAACCAAGAGTTAAGTGCTTCTGTGGTTGTAAACAACTACTCACAAAAAGAGCTTGAACAGATCTTTAAAGAGTATGGAGAGGTTAAAGAGTATAAAAAAGTAGCTTCTATCATAGTTCAAAACAGACCTTTTAGTTCAAGTAAAGAGCTATCACAGTTTTTACATAAGAATATGCACAAAGGGAAACTACACCCTGCAACTTTGCCTTTTCAAGGTATAAGAATAGAAGTAAACAATGAACTTGGAGTATTAAAAGAACTTTTTAATTCAATAGAAGAAGCCCAACTTAAATGCACAAAAGTGGCCATCATCTCATTCCACTCACTAGAAGACCGAATAGTAAAAAACTACTTTAAAAAATGGACACAAAAATGTATCTGCCCACCTCATGTTATGAGATGTGAGTGTGGAGGTGATCATCAAAAAGGGAAAGTGCTTACCAAAAAGCCTATCATCCCGACAAACGAAGAGATAAAACAAAACCCAAGAAGCAGAAGCTCAAAAATGAGGGTATTTAAATTTGACTGCTAAAAAGGCTATATTGATTGTTGTTGGACTACTTAGCATCTCGATGATATTGGTGCTTCCAAAAATATATCTTAGAAATAACATCTATTATGTTAGTAAAGATATCAATAAATTATATGCACAATATATCTCATTAAAAGAGGAAAACAAGTTTTTAAAACAACAGCACGAAGATGCGCTGTTTAAAAATCAGATCATGGATAGTCTGATACTTCAAAATCTAGATGAATAAGTTTCACCTAGATAGAGTTACTAATAAATAGTATATGTTCTTTTAACTTTTAAGAACTTCAATTTTCTTTTTGATTTTTTACAAAGTTTTCTGCCGTCTATCTCGATACAGTTATTGTAGCCTGTTATCACATCTTCCGTGACAGTTTCATACTTTGGATATCTTTCTTGTACCACTCTTTCTTCATAGCAGTCGCCGTTTTGATTTCTCATTTGGTTTGCAGTGTATGCACCACCAAAACCACCTATTATTTTTGCAGCATCCCTACCGTCACCTTTACCTATTTGATTACCGATAGCTAGACCTATACCTGCACCTATTAAAGTATCTATACCCAAAGTGTTAGTATCTGCTTGATTTGGACATGGAACTCTTTGTTTTACAACTCTATCTCTTATCTCATCACCTATTTGTATTCTTTTTGTAACTCTTTTTGTTATAGGCTCTACAGAGGTTACTTTGTATTTTTCATAACCTTCAGCTTTGTTATAAGAGTAGTTACTTTTGTAACTATCTCTATAGTTATCATTGTAGTAGTCATACCTGTCATAAGCATTTGCCCCTACAGCAAATATAGCTGCTAAAGCCAAGATTGAAATATTAAACTTTTTCATAATCAATTCCTATTTGTTATTTTATAGTGCAATTATATCATACAATTGTGTATAAATTGTGAAAATAGAATGATGAAGGGATACTATTTTCAGTAATATTACATTATCAAAGGGCTATAATAACTAAAATAATATTATTAGGACATTTATGAAAATATTAATTGTTGATGACAGCATAACTGCAAGACGAGTTGCCAAAGGTTTTTTTGAGTCTATAGGGGACTATGAAATCATAGAAGCTCAGTGTGGTGTTAGTGCACTTGATATAATCAAACAAAGCTCTGATATTGATCTTCTATTTACAGATATTAAAATGCCCAATATGGATGGTCTTGAACTTGCTAAGATACTAAAAGAGAGTGAAGATCTTTCACATATAAATATAATATTTATGACAACTGAAGCTAAAAAAAACACTTCACGGAAGCTATAAAATTAGGAGCAAAGTATTTTTTAAGAAAACCGTTAAAAATAGATCTATTTGTATCTACTATAAATAAGATCATACATGATATTGAAAACAAAAGAACTATATTAAA
>JAYEKV010000126.1:0-18211 GCA_034716855.1 Campylobacterota bacterium
TAGACGAAGTTATATAAGTAGGTAAACCTACTTATATTCTTCTTGTATCTAGTTTATAAAAATTATCTCTAATTTCTTATAAACTTGATTTTATTTATTAACAATTTATTTTTTAAAGAACTTTCAACTTTTTGTTTGACTCATCTTTGCGTTGTGTCTCACTCAAATTGGACGGGAATTATAATAGATTTTTTTTAGTTTGTCAAGAGGTTATGCTTAATTAGTTCTTAAATTTTGAAATTTGTGATTTAGTCTATATTTGTATTGTCTATATATACCAATATAAATATTCTATCCCTTTTGTTTTTATACTCTTTTGTCTCCAAATAAGTAATATACTCACTAATTACTGTTTCAGGTAGTTTATTGGCATGAAACTTTTCAAATAGCTCTTTTTTTGCTCTTTTTAATGCTAGTGCTTTTTGATACTCTTCACCTTTAAAATGCTTAAGGGCTTTTCCTACTCCATAGTATTTGTAATCATCCGTGTGACCTTTTATCCAATTTGGTACTGCATCTATATCTATTTTTTTAATGTTTGCTTTTCTTAATCTATCTATTTTTATTTTAGCAAGTGACTCAAAAATTCCATTTGGGTATCTTTTTTGATATAGCTTTAGTAACTCTATATCGTTTGTATCTTTTACCTCATCCCAAAACATTTTTTCTACTTCTGAACCATATGTCAATGTACTTATAAATAGTAACAGTATTAATATCTTTTTAATTTGCTTTTTCATAGTTTTATCACCTTCGCTCCATATCCACCCTCTTTTGCCGTAGCATCATGATAGCTTTGCACACTAGGATGTGTATCTAAAAACTTTTTAACCGCATATGAGAGTTTACCTGTACCAATACCATGATATACCAATACTTCATCAAAACCGGCTATAAGAGAATCAGATAAAAATTTATCAAGATTTTCTATAGCTTCTTCTGCCCTTTGCCCATGCAAGTCAAGCTTTACATGTCCAGTTCTTGGTTTTTCTACTTTTATATTAATACTTTTTGGTTTAACCTTAGGTATATTTCCACTTCTTTTTAAACTACTTAAAGGTAATTGAAGTTTCATACCATCGTCGGTTTCAACCATTGCTTTTTTACCTTTTATTGATAATAGTACACCTTTTGTATTATTGTATTTAACCCTGTCACCTTTTTTAAGTTCAATAGGGTCTTGTTGTTTTTCTACTTTTATCTCTTTCTTTTTAGAATGAGCTGTATTCAATACTTTATGCTGTTCTTTTGAACTTGTAAGTTTAATAGCTTTTTTTGCTTCACCTATTGCTTCTTTATATTCATTTTCGAGTTTACCTTTAAGATTTAGAAGTTCTTGGTCTACATTTTCTTTTTGCTCTTTTAAATTTTTTTCAAGATTCTTTGTTTTTTCTATTCTTTTATCTAATGCTTCTATTTTTTGTTTATATTCTCTCTCTAAAGAGCTACTTCTTTCAATAAGTTCATTTAACTTATCTTTATCTTCCCCATAAACCTCTTTTGCTTTTTTTACCACACTAAGAGGTATATGGTACCTTTGGGCTGTTTCAAAGGCGTAACTTTTTCCTATAGTACCTTGTAAAAATTCATATGTTGGTTTTCTATTTGCTTCATCATAAAGTGCAGCTATAAGGTCTACATTTTCATTTGATGCAAGAAGTGCGGCTAATCTTTTATGGTGTGTTGTTACTATTATCTTAATATTTTTCTTTATGAGTTCTTCTATTATTACTTTAAATAAAGAAGCTGCTTCATCACTGTCAGTTCCAAGCTCTATCTCATCTACACCTACTATTGTATTTGACTTTGAGAATAGCTTACTAAACTCTACCATCCTTCCCGCAAAAGTAGATATATCATTTTTTACACTTTGAGGATCATCAAGTATTGCAGATATGTTTTTAAAGCTTCCAATTTGTGTAGCTTTATTACAGTTGTAAGGTATAAGATACTTTGACATATAAACAGCACTAAGTACTGATTTTAAAAGCATTGTTTTACCACCTGCATTTACACCCGTGACCATTATCACATCTTTACTAAAGTCAATTGTTACAGGTTTTGGATTGCTAAGTGCTGGATGTTTAAAATCTACAAGTTTATTTACTTTACTATTTGCCCCCTTTGGCAATATAAAGTTTTTATCATCCTCTTTTGCAAACTGAAGTCTTGCTTGATAGTGGTCATATCTGTCAAACTCTTTATTTATAAACTTTAAAAACATCAAATGCTTTGATAAAAGAGAACTAAACTCTTTTGATATCTTATATGTTATCTCATCTTTTAGATTTGTAAGGTCTGCTTGCTTTTGTTTTAGTTCACCTACACTGTGTGGTAATACATAAAAAAATCCACTTTGACTTCTATCTAAAACTTTTGCTTTTAAAGTATGATTGAATCCTGCTCTTACAAGTAATGTCTGTTCACCATGTACCAAGTGTACTTGATGATCTACTAAATATGGCTGTAAATTTTTACTGTTTATTACACCGTATAATTTTTGTTTTATCGCATCTTTATTTTGATAAAGGTTTTGATTTACTCTATCAAGGTCTTCATCGAAACCATCTATAAGATTACCTTTATCATTAAAAGCTTCAATTATTTTATCTAATTCTAATGGGATAATAATCTTATCTATCCAGTTTGCCAGCTTTCCTTCAAAATTAAACTTATGCAGATACTGAAAATATGTTATGATCTTTACAAATTCATATATCTCATATAGTTTCAAACTACCCTGCTTTTGTAAGTACCCTAAAGCACTATCCAAATTAGCAACATTTTTAGGAACTTTTAACTCATAATTATCAAGTCCCTTCAAAATAGAATAATGGACATTTATATCACCTTCTAATATAGCACTCTTTTCTCTACAAAAAAATGACTGCAGTTTTTCAATATAATTTATAAGGTCTAATTTCTCTTCAATATTTTTCAAATCTTCTTATTACTCTTTTCCATTTTTTATTTATATACTATTATATAGTATTTTAATTTAATATCAACAAATAAAAAAGGGGTGACATAACTGCCACCCCTTTACAATAGATAATCAAATAACTATTAATACAATCCGAAATGACCATCTGACTTTTTATATAATACTCTGAAATTATCATCCATATCATAGAAAACTTTAAATACTTCATCCGAACCTTTAAGTTCATTTAATGCTTCTTCAATCTCTACTGGCTTGTAAGATTCTAGTCTCATAGGCACTATTTCCGTATCTAACTTCTCTAGCTCTTTTGCAATAGAGTCTTCCTCTTCCATAATAGCTACATCAGTTAACTTTGTTGCATCATGTGCTTTTATCTTATCAGCATGTCTTCTTAATATTTTACTTACTCTATCTGTTGCAATATCAATTGCGGCATGAAGATCTTTGTCTTTTTGCTTTACAACAACAGTATCAATATTAGCCACATTTAGAACATATTCAAAAGTGATTAAATTTTTCCCGTGTTTTTGTTCTTGCGATATAATTGCATTTACAGAAATAATATCTAAATTATATTTTTTAAAAGTATCGATAGTACTTTCTATGTGAGCTTTTAATTCATCCGTTAATGTTACATGTCTTCCTACTATACTTGTATTCATGACATACTCCTTAATATTTATTTAGAACTTTTTGTTCATATTTCAATTCTATCACACTATATATTAAATGAAATTAAGATTTTAAACAAATTTTCTCATAAAATTGATAAGTTAAGATTATTGCATATTGCCATTTTTTTAAAAAAATTAAAAAAATCATACTATAATTTCATTATATAAATCAGGAGATATAAGCTATGGCAAAAAAGAAAAAATCTATATTTGAGTGCCAACACTGTGGTGAACAAAGTACAAAATGGCTTGGAAAATGTCCAAGCTGTGGAGGATGGGATAGTTTTGTAGAGCTGTCACAAGAACAAATAGAAGTAGTTAAGCAAGTAGCAAAACTATCAACTGAAGTCTCAAAAGCAACACCAATAACACAAATAGAACAAGATAATATTACTCGTTTTTCTACAAACAATGAAGAGTTTGATCTAGTTTTAGGTGGAGGAATAGTCCCAGGTAGTCTTACTCTAATAGGGGGAAGCCCAGGTGTTGGGAAATCTACACTTCTATTAAAAATAGCTGGTAATTTAGCAAAAAGTGGGAAAAAAGTCTTATATGTAAGTGGGGAAGAGTCAGGTGGTCAAATAAAAATGCGTGCAAATAGATTGGATGCAAATGAAGATGATCTATTTTTATTATCAGAGATTTCACTTGAGGCTATACAAGATGAACTTTTAAGACAAGACTATGAAGTTGCCATAATAGACTCTATTCAAACAATATATTCAGACAAGCTTACATCTGCTCCGGGAAGTGTATCACAAGTAAGAGAGATAACCTTTGAGCTTATGAGAAAAGCCAAAGATAGCCAAATAGCTATGTTTATAATTGGACATATTACAAAAGATGGTAGTATAGCAGGTCCAAGGGTGTTAGAGCATATGGTTGATACTGTTTTATATTTTGAAGGGGAAAGTTCAAAAGAGATAAGGATGCTAAGAGGATTTAAAAATCGTTTTGGATCTACTAGTGAAATAGGTATCTTTGAGATGACACAAAACGGTCTAGAGAGTGCAAAAGATATAAATAGAAGATTTTTTGATTCATCAAGCCCTAATCAAAGTGGTAGTTGTCTTACAGTTGCAGTTGAAGGAAGTCGTGCTTTAATACTTGAAGTTCAAGCCTTAGTTAGTGAATCAACATATCCCAATCCAAAAAGAAGTGCAACAGGATTTGATACTAACAGACTAAATATGCTTTTGGCTCTTTTGGAGAAAAAACTTGATCTGCCATTAAACAGCTATGATGTATTTATCAATATAAGTGGCGGTATAAAAGTAAAAGAGAGTTCATGTGATTTGGCAGTTATTGCTGCAATCATAAGCAGCTTTAGAAACAGACCTATATCTAAAGAGTCTATTTTTATAGGTGAAGTAAGTTTAACAGGTGAGATAAAAGATGTTTACAGTATGGAAACAAGACTAAAAGAAGCATCTTCACAAGGGATAAAAAAAGCGGTCATCGCAACCAAACCTGCTACAAAAACAGACCTTAAATGCTTTGAAGTAGATGAAGTTGTAAAGATGTTAGAGCTTTTTTAGTCCTTTTTAGATAAAATTGGCGTATTTTAATAAAATATATAGAGGTAATTAAATGGTAAACTATTACTATACAAATGCAAAGATGGGTGAAAGACCTGAATTTAAAGTGCCTAACAAGGAATTCTTAGAACAACTTACTCCAGAAGGGTTCCAAACAATGGTTGATCACTTCTACGATGTAGTTTTAGATAGTGAGATAGCTCACTTTTTTCCAGATGACGAAGAGGAGATAAATCTTATAAAAAAAAGAAATGCTTCATATTTTATGATGATATGTGGTGGAGATGACAGATATATATCAAAATTTGGTGGAGACTTTGACCAAATAAGAACTCATCAACCTTTTTCAATACCAAACAAAGCAAGACTTGAATGGCTTGGATGTTGGGAAGAAGTAATAAAAGAGATTGAAGATAAAGTTGATCATGAACATATTCAATCATACTGGAACTGGCTTGAAGTATTCTCAAAACATATCGTTAACTTTGAAACAGATAAACAAACTTATGAAGATAAAGCAGAGCAAGGCGGCTGTCCAATAATGGGTGGAATTAACAAATAATATAAAAGGATTTAAGATGTCAAGAGATATGTGTGCAGATGTAAAAATGGAAGAGGGATATATGAGGATGAGTATCGAGTACAATAACGATACTAGTAAAGATAAGATCCAACAAGCAATATCAAAAACAGAAAAAGAAACAGGTGAATTCCCAAGTGTTATTAGAAGAGCGATAAGTGAAGATGCCGGTAACTTCTCTGTAGAGTTTGGATATGACAGTTGCCAAAGAACTGCCGGTGACTTTTGTGAAGGTGTTATGAAAAAACTAGGCATCAATAATTGTTCAATATAGTTTACGAAAACGAAACAGATTTTGAAGTAGACTTAACTTTTGCAAAAAATCTTGCAAAAGAACTTAATGTAACAGAAATTGAACTTATCGTTACAGATAACTCTGAGATACAAGAGATAAACCTTACCTCAAGAGGTAAAGACAAACCTACAGATGTACTAAGCTTTCCATATGAAACTATGCCAAATGCACCTATAGGGTCAATTGTTATCTCAAAAGAGTTTGTTCAACAATATGCAAAAGAATATGGGCACTCAGCCCAAGAGGAATTTAATCTCCTATTCATACACGGTATTCTCCATCTTATAGGATATGATCACGAAACTGATAATGGTGAACATAGAGCAAAAGAGGAAGAACTTATAAAAAAACATAAACTTCCCAATAGTTTAATAGTAAGGAACAGTTAATTTGGATATTTTAATATTTATAGTTTCTATGGGTGCACTTATATACGGTGCAGATCATATCATAGAAGAGAGTGAAAGAATTGCTCTTCATTTTGACATATCACCATTTATCATAGGTGCTACTCTTATAGCACTTGGAACTAGTCTTCCTGAGATGGCAGTAAGTATGAGTGCTTCATATAAAGGAAGTGGCGATATTGCAGTAGCAAATGTTATAGGTAGTACTATTTTTAACATTTCACTGGTACTTGGTAGTGTATTTTTAATAGCAAAAGCTATACATCCCAAAAGAGATCTTTTTGCAAAAGATTCATCATGGTCATTGTTTCCCATACTGATATTTATCCTTATGAGTATAGATGGAGAGTTAAGCAGACTTGACGGCTTTTTATTTTTAATGCTTATGGGAGCATATCTACTGTTCCTTATTCAAAGTAATCAAATGGAAGAGATAGATGAAGATCTTGCAAAAGAAAAATTTGCATGGGGTAAAACTATTGTTATGTTACTTTTAGGGTTTATCTTTGTTGTAGGTGGTGCAAACTTTGCTATTGAGAGTGCAGGAAGTATTGCAAGAGACTTTGGCATAAGTGAATGGCTTATAGGTTTATTCTTAGTTGCATTTGGTACAAGCTTGCCAGAACTTGTAGTAAGTATAAAAGCAGCACTTAATGACAATGCAGATATGGCAATAGGTGCAATTATAGGTAGTAATGTTGCAAACTTTACTATGGTACTAGGACTAAGTTCACTTATCCATCCACTAAATGTAGACCTAAACGCAAACTTCTTTGACATAACAGCGGCACTTATCGTATCTGTGATGCTTGTGTTTATCACTGCAAACAAACTATACAACAAAAGTGCAGGACTTGTTATGATGACAGTTTTAGCACTGGTTATCTCAAACAGCTTTTAATATAAGCTGTTTGACAATCTCTTAAATCTCATATTAACCATACTCTTATAATATTCTTAATTAATTATATACACACTATAATAATAACTGAATTTTAAAATAAATAATGTATTATCCATTAAATTTGTTCCTCTAATAGTTATAACTAAAGGAGAATACATGGAAATAAATATTATTGAAAGATTCAAAAACAATAAAAAAGAGTTTGCTATCATCATAGGATTTGAAATAGCAATCATAACAGTTTCAATATTTAATTTTTACAAAGGATAAAAGATGGATACCGATATATCAGTCAACGGACACAAAAATAGAAACTTTAAATTAAAAAATAGTAATATAAAACTTATACAAATAAACACAGGAGCAAATTTTATATGAGAGAATTAAATCGCTTTTTTCATAGTAAGTTTTATATAGAACTTATTGTAGCTAGTACACTATTTATCGTTGCTATTGTAACAAATAGTATGATTACTGTTATCATTTATCTTTTATATTTTATAATAATGCTTGAGATAGTTAGAGCAGTTATGAGCTTTTTAAGAGAGCAAAGAGTTCAGATACGAATACTAATAGATGCATTTATCATACTTGCATTACGAGAGTTCATAGTAAATGTTGTAAAAATAAACAAAGAAGAAATATATTCTATTGAAGCCTTACTTACTAGTAGTACTAACTTTCATATCTTAGTTTTTGCAGGTGTACTTATTTTCTTATTTATCTTAAGATGGCTTGCAATGGTCACCTCCCCTGATAAATACAAAATACAAAAAAGACGGTAATAATGACAAAAACAGTACTGCTTAACTTTATTCTTTTAAGCTTTCTACACTCGTTAGAATTTAAAGTATCTTCTTATAATGTAGAAAACTTATTTGATATGAGATATGATAGTACTGAATATAAAGAATATATCCCACATAGTAAATATTGGAATCAAAAAGCTTATTTATCAAAACTTAGAAATATATCTCAAGTTATCAATGATCTAGACAGTGATATAATAGCCTTACAAGAGATAGAGTCCAAATATGCACTTTTAGACTTACAAAAAAGAACAGATTATAAGTATTCAAGATTTATTAAAAATAATGATGCTGCTGTAGGATTAGCAATTATGAGTAGATTTCCTATTAAAAGTCATTCAAGAATAAAAGTAAATTATCTTGACAAATACAGCAGAGATATACTTAAAGCAGTAGTATTAATTCAAAATAAACCATTGATAATATATGTAAATCACTGGAGATCTAAAAAAGCTAAAGAGAGCAAAAGAATAGAATATGCAAGTGTATTAAAAAAAGATATTGATCTTACAACAAAAAAAAATGAAGATTATATAATATTAGGAGATCTAAATTCAAACTATAATGAATATGAAACCTTCAAATATGATAAAAAACTAAATGACACATATGGTATCACTGCCATAAACCAACTTTTAAATACTACACAAAAAGGCAACTATGTAGATAAAAAATTGCTTTTTAATAGTACAAAAAGAGTTCATTACAATCTTTGGCTTGAATTAGATAACAACAACAGATATAGTTCAATATTTAGATCTACACCAAATACACCTGACAATATCATTATATCAAAAGGGCTGATTGATAACTATAACATCTCATATGTCGATAAAAGTTTTAATAAATTTAATAAAAAATATCTATACAAAAAAAAGAATATCTACAGATGGAACAAATATACTAACAGCGGTTATTCAGATCATCTTCCTATTTACGCTACTTTTTCAACAACTAAACAACCAGATATATCTTTTGAAGAAAAAACATCAAATAATAGTAAAAATACAATATCACAACTTTATAAAATCCAAAAGTTAAATCAAAATATACAAATAAATAATGCTATAGTTTTATACACAACAAATAATATAGCCATTATTAAACAACATAATGACAGAGCAATCATGATATATAACCCCAGACATGGATTACAAGAAGGATATACATACGATATAAATGTTCATGGTATAGATACATATAATATGTTAAAAGAGATAAAAGATTTTTCTATTATCAAAAAACATGATTATGTTAAGAATTTTAAAAAATATTATTTAAACGGTAATAAAATTGATCTTTTTGATCCAAATTATCAAAATGAGATAGTGACAAACTTAAGTGGTATTTATAAAAAGGGATATTTACTTCTAAATAAAAATAGAAAAATAAAATTGTATTTTAAAGATAAGAGTTTGATACCAAGTGAAAACAAAAGTATCAAGATAAAAAGAGTTCATCTAAGTGTATACAAGTCAAAAATTCAATTGACCGTATACTCTAAAAATGATATTTATTAGTCAACAAGACCTATATGCTTAGTAACTATTTCGTATAAAGCAGGTATATCTGTTTTACCAACAAAATCATCTACACCTATTCTTGCCATTTTACCTTTTACTGCTTCTGTTGTCATACTAGAATTTACAACTACTGGTATATGGTTATACTTAGAATTCTCTTTGACATATTGTGCTACTTGATAACCATCAGTACCTGGCATTTCGATATCTGTTATAATTAGACCTATATCATTAGCATCATCAATCTCATTGATTCTTGATATAAGATCTCCTCCATCAACAGCTATAGTATACTTAGCATTACATTTTTTAAGGAATTGCTCAAGTACTCCTCTAGCAACTGCACTATCTTCAGCTACTAGAATAGTTTTATCTCTTTTTACTGTTTTAGTAACATATCTATCTAATTCACTAGGATTAATATCTGTCCATCCAATATCTGATAAAAGTTGTTCTGCATTAAATACTGTACATAGTTGATCTCTATTATCTATTTTTACATAGGTAGTATAAGTGACTTTTGAATTCTGGCTCTCTGAGTTAATAAGCTCCGCCGTTGTTTTTTCAACAATATTAACCATATTTTTTACTAGGAAACCAACTTGTCTGTGATTGAACTCACAGAATATTATAAGTTTATAATCATTAATAGGCAAAGTTTCATAACCTAGCCATCTGTCAAGATTTATAAGTGTTATAGGCTCACCTCTAATAGTAGCAATACCCTCAATAATATCTGTATCTGAAGGCGTATCTGTAATATCTACCTCTTCTGTAATAATAAAGGCCTTTATCTTTGCAATATTTATCGCATATATATCACCGTGACCGGTATAAAACACTGCAAGCTGCTGTACGTTTCTTAGATGGGCTTGTGTCATCTGTTCTACACTACTATTGATTCCACTCATAGAAATTCCTTTTTATATCAAAGATTATAATTTTATTAATTTTATCTACTTTTCACTTAATAGTTTTTTAACTGCTAAGGAACACATCGTAAGCCCAAAACTACCTGTAACTGCTGCAAAACTCCCAAGCTCTTTACAATGTGGATTTTCAGCACTAAATATTACTTTGAAGTTTTTGTTAAATCTCTCTTTTTTTAGCTCTTCTCTTATCTTTCTTGCAAACGGATCATTGTATGTTTTAAAGATATTAATATATTCAATTTTAGTAGGATCCATTCTTTTTGCACTGCCTGTTGTTGATATAAGTTTTTTATAATATTTTTTTATGATCTGAATTTTCGGTTTTATATCATCAATTGCATCCAGTATCAGGTCATATTCACTCATGTCAAAGTTTTCAACCCATTGAATATCTATTTTCTTATTTATTGCAGTTACATTTGGATAAAGTTTTTTTAGGTGTTCCACTTTCACCTCTCCAATAGCATCACTTCCTATTTGCCTATTTTGATTTGATTCATCAAAAGTATCAAAATCTACTATTGTTATATCTTCTATACCTGTTCTATAAAGACAATCAAGAGCAAATCCACCAACGCCTCCTACTCCTAAAATAATGATCTTTGCTTTTTGTATTTTTTCAAAATCATCTCCAAATAAACTTTTACATCTGCTATGCTTCAATTTCTATATTCCCATTCGTTTGATTTGTTTTTACTTTATACAGTGCATCATTTAATTTATCCATGATAGTTTCTAATGTATCTGTATCACCTGATTGTGTTATACCAAAGATTATATTATTATTTTCTTTTATAAGTTTTGTTTCTTCAAATACTTTTTCAAGTTTTTCGGCAAGAATCATTGCCCCGCTTAGTGATGTATTTGTTGTCAGTATTATCAGCTTACCGTCTTTAAAGATACCAAAGTAATCATTAGTTCTTATATGCCCTTTGATTATAGATCCAACTTTAGAATATATCTCTGCAACATCATTTTGAATATCTATCAATAAAACTGAAAATTCTGTTTTATATCTTTGAGTTCTTTTTAACTCTTTTTCTATTATATCTTCAATAAATGTTTGAGTATATGCACCTGTAATATGATCTTTTTCGATCAATTCAACTAAGTTGTAAGCAAGATGTTCACTATCTAAACTCTCACTTTCCTGCTGATCAATTTTATAAAAATTTTCATTTCGTTTTATGTGATTCATTAACATTAATGTATAGATAAAAGTACTAAGCAAAACATTTCCTACAACTATTGCATCAAACATCTCTTTATATATAAAATCATTTGGAAGTGAATGTACCATAATAATAGCCAAGGCACCTTTTGCTCCGGAATATGTTAAAGCTAACGACCATCTATTTGGAAGTTTCATCTTATATATCATTGCACTTATTGCACTAAATCGAATAATAGAAGTAAGAGCAAATACAAACAATATCTCTATATAATATTTTAATATCAGATCAAAGTTTATTATGTTTGCAACAATAATAAATACTATCGCATTTGCAAATATCCCTATGTATTCTGATTCTTTTTTATACTCTCTAAAATCTTTTTTACTTAATGCAGGTACTTGGTGTATAAGTTTTAAAACTGAATCTTCAATATCATCCTTATCAAGTTCATTAACACTGTTTATACTATGATTATTCATCTCGTTCTTAACAAGATATTTAAATACCAGTACAGATGCCACAATTGATAATATACCCGCTATATGAAAATGTTCTGCTGTCATAAATGATACTATGACTATAAGGTATATTACCAAAAACTGATCGAAAGAATTTTTTAAAAGTTTAATAGTAAAGTATCCAACATAAGCGATCAATGCACCTATAAGAATAGATAGCACTAGAACTTTTAGAAGTGTCATATTTATCTGCAAGACTGTTATCTCTCCACCTGATATCAAAGGCAAGGCAACAAAGTAGTATATTATAAGTGCAGTAACATCATTGAACAGAGATTCGGACTCTGCATATATTTTAAGTTTTTCAGGTAATTTAAATTTTGACATTATGTTTGCTACGGTTATAGCATCCGTTGCCATAAGCATCGAGAATAAAGCTACAAGCATACCTATAGTAAATTGATATTCTGGAAAAATATATGGTGTTATAAATGTAGCAATACAGATAGATCCTATTACTGCCACAACTGCCAAATACAGTATCTCTTTATAATGTTTTTTAAGCTGACGAGCTGAAATATTTAAAATATCCGGCAGTAATATAACAGGGAGCATCAAATATAATATCTCATCAAATTCTTGAGCAGATATATCTAATAGATCAGGGAAAGTTAATGAAAGGATAAAAGAAAGGACTATCAGAGTTAAAGTTGAAGGGATTTTTGTAGATGTTTCAACTATTCTTGACAATAATATAAATATCAATAATATTGTAAATAATAAAAGCACCTTAACCCCTTTTAGTTAATATATAAGTCCCTCTTTTAACAAAGCTTGTTTTATATTATAAATCTGTTTATGTTTATCATTACACCAAAGTGGATCAAGTAAACTACTATCACTTATACCTGCAGTTACCCTTGATACAGATACATTTTCAGGTAACATCTTTATTGATTTTACCAAAGTGTCTATATAAAGCTCTTCACTTATAGGTGTAAACTTACCTTGTTTATATTCATTTGTCAATAAAGTATTTTTTACCACATATAAGGGGTGGAATTTAATAGAGTCAATTCCAAGTTTTACAGACTCATCCACACCTTTTAGCATCATCTCCTGTGTCTCGTCAGGCAAACCAAAGATCATATGCCCACAAACAAGAAGATCTCTATCTTTAGTTTTTTTTATCCACTCTTTTATATTGGCAAAGTCATGTCCTCTATTTATACGATCAAGAGTTTCATCATAAATAGACTGTATACCGTATTCTACCCAAATTTCATAGTTAAAATCTTCAGTTTTTGAACTTTTTAGATAATCAGGCAGTGGTCTTTGTGATAACTCTTTAAGATAATCTAGAGTTTCTTCTGTGATGCAATCTGTTCTTGTACCTATACTTAAACCTACAACATCATCAAAATTGATAGCTTTTTCATAGAGTTTCTTTAATGTATCCAAAGGTGCATATGTATTTGTAAAAGATTGAAAATAAACAAGAAATTTTTTTGCACCAAATTTATTTTCTAAAACTTCTTTTGTAGCATCAAACTGCATCTGTAATTGCAACAACTGTTTTTCAATAAAAGGGTTATCCTTTGAATTAAGGTTTAATTTAAACTTTGATCTGTCTTCAAGATTTGGTGAAAATGATTCATTTTCACAAAATGTACAGCCACCCTTTGCTACTGTACCGTCTATATTTGGACAGGTAAAGCCTGAGATACTTACAGGTACCTTGTAAACTTTTTCCCCATACTTATTTCTAAAGTACCTACCGATTGTATTTATATGTTTCAACGCTAAATTTATTCCTTAATTATTCTACGAAATAATCGCCGTCAAAACTTGGTAGAGAATAATTTGTCTCTCTACCAAGAGAATCTCTTAAATCATCTATAGACAGATACTCTAAAGAATCAGCTTGAATATATTCACAAACCTCATCTTTTGTCATTCTAGCATTAATAAGCTCATTTTTGTTTGGAGTATCAATACCGTAAAAACATGGATGCTGAATCATTGGAGACGCAACTCTAAAGTGTACCTCGGCAGCTCCTGCTTCTTTTAACATTTTTACGATTCTCATACTTGTTGTACCTCTAACAACAGAGTCATCAATTACTATTAAAGATTTACCTTCTATAAGTGATCTCATAGGGTTTAGCTTCATTTTTACTTTTAGGTTTCTCATCTCTTGAGTTGGTTCAATAAATGTTCTACCTACATAGTGATTTCTAATGATACCAAGTTCAAAAGGGATGCCACTTTCTTGTGCATATCCTAGAGCTGCCGGTACTCCAGAGTCCGGTACAGGTACAACCATATCAGCTTTTATAGAACTACCAAAGTCATTTTTAGCAAGTTCTTTACCCATATTTTCTCTAGTTTTATATACACTTTTTCCATCTATTACAGAATCAGGTCTTGCAAAATAGATATATTCAAATGCACATGGTCTAAACTCTGCACCTTCAAACAACATCATTGATTCAGGCTCTTCAAAGTCTTCTGAGAATATCAGCATCTCTCCTGGTTTTACATCTCTTACAAATTCAGCCTCTACAAGGTCAAAAGCACAAGTTTCACTAGCAACTATCCACCCTCCTGATTTCAACTTTCCTAAAGAAAGTGGTCTGATACCATGCTGATCCCTTACAACAAAAAGTTTAGATCTACTTTGAATCATAAAGTTATAAGCACCTTTTAGCTCTTTTAATCCTTCAGTTATCCTGTCTCTTAGTCTATCTTGGGTAGATTTGGCAATAAGATGTATAAGATTTTCCGTATCCATATCTGTTTGGAAAATAGAACCTTCATCAATAAGTTTTTGTCTTACCTCTTGTTTGTTTACAAGATTTCCATTATGAACTATAGATATTTCACCCAACTTGTATTTTGCATGGATAGGCTGTGCATCTGAAACAGAATCAGTTCCTGCAGTTGAGTATCTATTGTGACCGATTGCCGTATTTCCCGGAAGCTTACTTAATGTACCTTTATGAAATACATCTTTAACATATCCCATTTTTTTAACAGTATGGATCTTTTTATCTTCACTGCCACCACCACTACTTATACCTGTAGCTTCATGACCTCTGTGCTGCATAGCAAAAAGTGCAGCAGAAGCTAGTCCTGCTGCATTTTCATTTCCGTATATGCCTACAACTGCACACATACTATAGTCCCAAACAATCGTTTATCGAATATAAACCTGCATCTTGTGTTACTACCCACTTTGCAACTCTAATAGCACCTTTTGAAAAAGTATTCCTAGCTGTTGCAGTATGGTGTAACTCTATAAATTCACCGTCATTATAGAAACCGGCAGTATGTCTTCCAACAATATCACCACCTCTTAAGCTCATAACACCGATCTCATCTTTTGTTCTAGCACCAATCACTCCATCTCTTCCTGAAACTCTAACAGCATCAAGGTCAAGATCTCTAGCTTCAGCTGCATGCTCCGCCAAAGTAAGTGCAGTACCACTAGGTGAGTCCACTTTATATCTGTGATGTTGCTCTACTATCTCACAGTCAAAGTCTGATAAAGTTTTAGAAGCTAGGGCTACTAGTTTATTTAAAACAGCAACACCAAGACTCATATTTGTAGCATAAAGGATCGGAGTAACTTTACTAGCTTCAATCAAAAGATTTTTTTGATGCTCATTAAATCCAGTAGTTGCAATAACCAATGGTTTTTTAACTTCTGACTTTATCACAGTTTCCAAAAGTTCTTGTGTAGCCGCAGGAGCAGAAAAATCAATAACAACATCAGATGCATCTAACATTGTCTGCATATCATTTGTTATAACAGTATCTTCAGGAAGTGTTTTAGTCAACTCATCAAAAACATGTACACTTCCTACTCTTGCATTCTCATCTGTAGCTAGATCATCTATCAATAATGACCCAACTCTTCCTGTACTTCCTACTATTCCTACTTTTAACATTTTCTATTTCCTCTTACTGTAAATATGATATGGCACCTATACCTGCCACTGCTCCGTCACCTGCCGCACAAACCACCTGTTTTGGTGCATCTATTCTCATATCACCCGCAGCAAACAAACCTTTTACTGATGTTTCCATCTTTAAGTTTACAATCACTTCGCCTGATTCATTAACATCACACAAGAAACTTCCGTCATCTTGCTTTAAACACTGATTTAGCACATCTCTTCCTACAAAGATAAATGCTCCTAAAGCCTCAAGTGTTTTTGTTTCACCTGTCTCTTTATCTTTAACTACTACACCGGTAACACCCATAGCATCACCTACTATCTCTTCTGTGGTGTGATTTAATACAGGCACAATATTATCAAACTCTTTTAACTTCTCCACTTCATGCGGAGAGGCTCTAAACTCTTCACGCCTATGTACTATATAAACTGTTTTACAAATATTTGCAAGATATATCGCTTCTTCGACTGCAGTATCACCACCGCCTATAACAACTACATCTTTTCCTTTGTAGAAAAATCCGTCACAAGTTGCACAAGTACTTACGCCCTTACCAAAGAATTCAGCCTCACCTTTTACATTGGCAGGTTTTGGAACACTTCCAGTAGCTACAAGAACACTTTTTGCTTCAACTGATGAACCATCACCTAGAGTAACAGTAAAAATATCACCGTTTTTGCTTACTTTTTGAACTTCATTCATATCATGTTTTAGTCCAAATTTTTGACATTGACTCGGCCATTTATCCATAAGCTCCATACCAGTAACTACTTCAAGCTGTCCAGGATAATTCTCTATTTCACTACTTTGCGTGATTTGACCCCCAGGAAGTCCTTTTTCGAACATAGTAACATTTTTAAGTCCGCCTCTAGTTGCATACAGCCCTGCAGTAAGTCCTGCAGGACCTCCGCCGATAATAGCTAAGTCTAACATATAATATTCCTTGTGATTATCTATATTTTTTGAATAATACTGTAATTTTGTTGTGTAAAAGGTTAAGGAGATATGATAGCTTAAAAATTAACTTTCAGCTAAGTTTCATAGAAGCATGAAAAACTAAGAGATACTCTTAGTTTTGATGATCTTCTATATAATCAGCTATTGCTTCTTTAATATTTGAAAGTTTATTTGGATTACCTTGAAGATTTTTAAAATGTTTAGAGGCATCTTCATCTTTTTTAATTTTAAGGTCAGCTATTTTTGAACATATCTGTAAAAAACTGTCATAAGGTACATCATCACCACGCTTTAGAAAATATATAGCTCTTTGTAGTGAAACAAAAGGATTGACACTTATTTGTGCCAATTTATTTACCCTTGTATTGATGTAGTTTACAAACTCAATCCTCATGTCACATTTAGTAATGGTAAACAGTCTTTTTACAGTATCGTAAGTACACTCAAAAGCTATTTTAGTAGAATCAAAATCAAAACCGTCAACCATCTCTTTAAGAGTTGAATCTTTATATTTTTCCCTGTAAACCAACTGATAAATATCATTTTTATATCTATATGTAAATGAGTTATTCTCATATTCAAAATAGTCTTTATTCATAGCATTATTCAACAATACTCTGTCATCATTTGAGGTAAAAAACATATCAAGGTCTCTAAAGCTATCTGACTTGATACAAGAACCGGCAAGATAAAAAGTTATCATCTCTTTATCTATAGTATCAACAATAAGTCTTTGAAAAAATTCATTTAACTTTATACTAATATTATCCAATCTATAGTCTAGCAAAGATGCTTGATCATAAGAGAGTAAAGTCTCATAATCATTCCAAAATTTATAAATCATAATATACACCTTTTTATTAATATCTCATATGACCAATTTATCCTTTAAAATCTAAATATTTTATATAAAAAAATATAAATTCATTTAAAATATTCATTATATTTAAAGAAAATAGGCACATATATCTTTAAACTATATCTTTTTTAATACGACAACTAAAGGCTTTATGAGAGATTTGAATCACTTTCAGAAATCTTTTAGCTAAAAA
>JAYEKV010000127.1:0-12429 GCA_034716855.1 Campylobacterota bacterium
TAATATACTTCAATAAAATATAGGAGTATTATTATGGAAAAGGATACAAAGCTATTAGATAATTATATTGTTGATGATAAGATTTTTATCATTAGAGGTATGCAGGTAATGATTGATAGAGATCTAGCAGAACTTTATCAAGTAGAAACTAAAGTTTTAAATCAATCAGTAAAAAGGAACCTTGAAAACTTTCCTGTAGATTTTATGTTTAGATTAACAGATGACGAAAAAAATGAACTGGTCACAAATTGTGACCGGTTCGAAAAACTTAAGCATTCAACTTCAAATCCTCTTGCATTTACAGAGCAAGGTGTATATATGTTGGCTACAGTTCTTAAAAGTAAAATTGCAACTGAAGTAAATATTTCTATAATGAGAACCTTTACACGATTAAAAAACCAATCTGTGCCATACTATGACATTATCAAGAGACTTGAAAAACTAGAGTCAGATGATAAACAGACAAAAGAGCTTTTAAATAAGGTAGTTCAAGTAGTTACTAATATGCAAGAGATTCAGAGTGAAGCTAAAAAAGGTACTAAGAAAATTGGTTTTATAACTTCTATTTGACATAATAAAATAAAAAGTATATACTATATGATATATATCATAGGAGGTGAACTATGACAATGAAAGCTAAAGTATTTCAAAACGGTAGGAGTCAGGCTATACGAATACCAAAAGAGTTTAGGGTAGATACTGATGAAGTATATATTGAAAAGGTTGGTGATAGTTTAATTATTAAGCCTAAAAAAGAGGATAAGTGGGATAAATTTTTTGAAGAGTTGGAAGATGTAGATACAAGTGATTTTTTAAATTCAAGAGAACAGTTACCTATCCAAGAAAGAGAGCTGTTCTGATGCTTTATATGCTTGATACAAATATATGTGGATATATAATAAGAGATAAACCAGAATATATCAAGGAGAAGTTCAAAGCGGTTGAAAGTGAACATGATATCGCATTATCTAGTATAGTTGTATCTGAGCTTTTATATGGAGCAAAAAAGAAAGATAGTGATAAGCTCACAAGGGTAGTAAACTCTTTTATCAATAATTTTACAATACTCGATTTTGATAAGAGTGCATCAAATGAATACGCAGATATTAGAGTTTATTTAGAAAGATCTGGAAATATAATAGGTTCAAATGATCTTTTTATAGCTTCTCATGCAAAAGCAAAAGGTGCTGTTTTAGTTACTAATAATACAAAAGAATTTGTGAGAGTAAAAGACTTAAGTATTGAGAACTGGATTATATAAAAGTAATAGTAATTCCGCTAAAATCACACAATGAAAACAAAAGAAGATATTTACCACACCATAGAAGCACTAAAACAAGAACTAGCAACATCTACAGAGATAGATGATGTAGTTATAGATGGGTTGACCACATTAAACAAACTAAGAAATCTATACAAAGAGGATAAGTCACTTTTTGATGCTCATCTTATTTCCGAGCTCCAAGGCTTGAAAAGAAGTATAGAGTCTGTTGATACTTGTTTTGAACTTATTTATGATGACTTTTCTAAGTACAACTGTAAAGAGCTTCAAAAGATAAAAGCTGTGATACCACAAAATGAATATCTATTATCACTTATTGATGAAAAGATACAACAGTTTGAGCAAAGTTAAATCATCCCTCACATATCTCTATACCAACTCTTAAGAAGCTTGTAAAAGCACCATTGTCAAGATGGCGTGAGCTGTTTATATTTGACTTCATCTCATCTAAAGCTTTTGTGTATTTTTTGTAAAACTCATAACTAGGTCTTGGTTTATATACTAAATCTTTCAGTTCTAAGTATTTGATGATATTTTTTGTGGTGGTTGGTTTGATGAAGTATTCTTTTTCTCTATACATACTATAGGGTACTACACTTACTATAGTCCATTTTGCTAAAGAGTAGGGTACTAAAAACTCCACAAGTCCCTCGAAGCCGTTTTTTTTATCTCCATATAAAAGTTCATATATCTCTATACTTAGCATATCTTTTTCATAAGAGCTTAGGCTGGTTATCATATCTTTTAGTTTTAGTTTGTCAAACAGTGAGACCATGACTGATTTTTGTACTGTTTTAAAAAAGCCTTCCACTACTAGATTTGGATTGTTAAAGTTCTCTTTTTTAAGTATATCTTTTGCATACTCTTCTAGTTTTTGGGGTTTGTTGTTTTTCATACTTGGAAAAAATGTTGCATCTTCAAAGCCATTTGGGTATCTATCTAAAAACTCTACCTCTAAGTCATTTAATTTTTCTAAATTCATGGAGGAATTATATCATATATGTTAATCTTATAGTATAAAAAAGGAGGAGTTGTAATGTCATATTTTGTTTATATCTTAGAGTGCAATGATGGAAGTTTGTATACCGGTATTACAAAAGATGTATCTAAACGCTTAGATGAACACAATAACAGTGACAAAGGTGCAAAATATACTAAGGTGCGTCGTCCTGTGAAGTTAGTGTACCAAGAAGGATCTGAAAATAGAAGTACTGCCTCAAAGCGTGAATATGAGATCAAAAAATTCACAAGAACAAAAAAGCTTCAATTGATAGATCAAAATCAATAAAGATTATTTGTGTTTATTCCAATAATCCAATAATCCTTCAATATCAGAACTACAAATTAAAGGCATAGCTTCTTTTACTTTTTGTTCATTCCAGTTCCACCATTTTATTTTTAGAAGTTGCTTTATTTCATCATCATTGAAACGAGATTTTATAAATACAGCAGGATTTCCTCCAACTACTGTGTAAGGTGGAACATCTTTTACTACTACTGCCCTTGCTGCAATAACTGCACCGTCACCAATTGTTATACCTGGCATTATCATAGCTTCTGAGCCTATCCATACATCATTGCCTATGTTTGTATCACCTGCTTTTTTATAGCTGTTTTTTGCTTCTTTGAAGATGTTTGCTTGAAAGTAAAAAGGGAAGGTACTTACCCATTGTGTATTATGCCCTTGATTTCCTGCCATCATAAATACAGCCCCAGAGCCAATAGAGCTGTAACTTCCAATGATAAGCTTATCTACATCTTTTCTTTTATCGTGTAAATATCTTGCACACTCAACAAAGTCATGTTTATGATGATATCCTGAATAGTAGGAGAATCTACCCACTTTTATATTTGGGTGATTTACTGTTTTATCCAACAGTTGTGAAGAGAATTGGTTCTCAAAATGGAAGGGTTTCATATAGGCTCCTATTATTGTGTAAGTGTATCTAAATAAATCCAAATAAAATATAGTGTAAAATTCATCATATTATAATAAAAAGGAAAAATAATGGCTTTTACAGTATATCTTTCAGGAGAGATCCATACTACATGGAGAGATGAGATCAAAAAAGGTGCAAAAGATAACGGTCTTGATATAGTATTTACTTCGGCAGTTACAAATCATGAAGCAAGTGATGCTGCTGGAGATCATCTAGGGGAGGAATCAAGTCAATTTTGGAGAGATCATAAATCATCAAAAGTAAATGCAATAAGAACAAAAACTTTAATAGAAAAGAGTGATCTTGTAATAGTAAGGTTTGGAGATAAGTACAAACAGTGGAATGCTGCTTTTGATGCAGGGTATTGTGCCGCTTTAGGTAAGCCTTATGTAACTTTACATAGTGAAGATATTATCCATCCATTAAAAGAGGTAGATTCAACTGCTCTTGCTTGGGCTACAACTACTCAGCAGGTTGTTGATATTTTAAAATATACTTTGCAGGATTAAAAGTTCAATTGTTCTCAACTTATAAAATAGTTGAGAATAAGTTTTATAAAGAGCTTCCATTCCAAAGGTTTATTTTATTTCTTCCACTTTGTTTTGCTTTATAGAGTAATTCATCTGCTTCATGCACAGCATTATCTGAACTAGTGGTATTTGATCTTAACTGTACACCTGCACTAAATGTGATCTTTAGTTTGTGTTCATTGTATATGAATTTATTTTTAGTTACTACACTTTTTATTCTTTTTAGATATACATTAAGTTCTTCAATATTATTAAAATGGATTATACCAACAAACTCCTCACCACCAAACCTTGCTATAATATCTATATCTCTAGTAAGTTTTACAAGAAGAGCTGCAAAGGTTTGTAGAATTATATCACCACAATCATGACCATAAGTGTCATTTACTTTTTTAAAGTGGTCTATATCAAAGAATACTATGGCAAAGTCTTGGTTTAGTCTTTGGTGTTTCTCTTCAAATATAGTTATTTGCTTGTCAAATGCTCTTCTGTTTAATGTTTGAGTCAGATGATCCAAGTCACTTTGTTTCTTTGTCTTTCTAAGTTCATCTTCTAGTTCTTTTACCCTTAATTCAAGTTTGTTTATCTCGTCTTGACTTGATATAAAATGATTACTTACATCCTTTAGCTCACTTTGTATATTTTGTGCAGCATCTTTAAGTTTTCCTTGAATCTTAGTTAGTTCTTTTGAGGATGCCTGACTTAGGTTTAATTCACTTAACTTATTTTCAATATCAGAGATATTTGAGCTTCCTTGCTTACCTTTACTGATAGCATCATTTAGGTATTTATTCATTAAAGAGATAAGTCTTGCTATATCAGCTGTTTTTTTACTAAGAACTTTTTTATCAACTTCAATTCTTTGTTCTATAAAAGTTTCTATCTCTTGTTGTATCTTTTCTTCAAATATTAAAGTTGGTGAGTCACCTATTTTTATACTAAAAGATTCTAAATCGTCGTTTAGTTCTATAGATATAGATGGTTGTAATGATGATGTAACAAGTTGCGACATCTTATCTATGTTTTTTTGCTCTACTCTTGTTAGGAGTATATCAATAAGATCATATATTGATTTTATGTTTTTTGCTTTTATACTCTTTTTTTCATTATCACTTAGTTTGGAAAGAGTATATTCAAAGTATTTACACTCCTCTATATCTAAGTCAATTTTTTGTGATAGTTTACAAAATTCTTCTTCATAAGCTCTTGGTGTAGAGTTTATTTTGTTTTTTTCTAAGTTAGCTAAAGCTTTTCTGGATATTTGTTCTATTTCTTGAGAATACATAACACACCTAAAATTTTTATTTAGTGAATTATATCTATAATTTGTTAAATTATTAGAATAAAAGTTTTTATAACCATTATGATAAAATATTACCAATATAATATTAAAGGTAAAGCAGATTGAATTTTAGAAATTTAAAACAACTTCAAAAATTGGCAAAAGATATTGTCATACTTTATATAGAGGATGATAAAGAATTCCAAAAACAAGTCAAAAAGGTTTTAGGGAAGGTTTTCGACAGTTTTTACCAAGCTTATGATGGAAGGGAAGGTTATGATCTTTGTAAAAAAATAAAGCCTGATATAGTTATAACATCATTGAACACCCCTTTAAAGAGTGGCTTGGAACTTATAGCTGATTTGCAAGATATTGATGATAATATTAATATCATCATATTAAACAATGGGGATAAAGAACTTGAGTTTTTCAAAAATATGGACTTTGGGATTTCTGATATACTTATTAAGCCTTTGGATATAGATAAGTTGATGAGCTCTTTAATATCAACTATTTCATCTTTGGATCAATCTTGCTATCAAGATGGTTTAGAGTTACTGGAAAAATATATTAAAAATAAAACAAATATGACTATGTTGAATATCTATAAAGGTACTGCTATTGAAAATAAGGTCACGGCAGAAATTAAAGATGATCAAATTACATTGTTTTCTAATCATATGTCATCAAATGCCGCAATGCATCAAAAATATACTATATTGAATATAGATTCCAAGAATAAATATCTAAAACTGTTTGTATTAACAGCAAATGTAAAAAAAGGCTATATCACATGTGTAAAACCAAAAGCTATAAATGATCTACCATGTGAATTTTTGTCAAACAAGATAGGTGTAGACAAAAGCTTTAAATCTGTTATGCGATATAACTCAAAGAGTTATGATCTAAAAGCCATAGGTGCTGCAAAGAATTCAATAGAACTATTTTCTAAAAAGAATATAGAGATCCTTAAAGGGGATACTGTTGATCTTACTTTGGGATTTGATGTAAAAAACAATAGCATGATAAATAAAACAGATTTTGGTAAAGTGTTCACGAAAGGTAAAGTCTCAAATATCTCTCCTTATAAAAATGGTATATTGATTGAATTTGATATTGATGTAAAAAAATCAGATCAAAGATTGTATTATAAATATTTAGAGGATATAAAGTCTGATATTTTTAATGAATTGCTTTTATAAAATAAATTATTCTTATAGTTTAATAGTCCTTTTAATAGTTTCATAATATAATATTTCTTAATACAAGGAGAAAGTTATGTTACTTAAAAAATCACTAAGTTTATTTGCTGTTGCAGGATTATTGTCAGTTGTTTATGCTTCTGATAAGGTTAGAAGCCCACAAGTTATATTTACAAAAAAATGTGCGATGTGTCATACTATAGATAGGCCTACAAATAAAGCACAAAAGAAAAGAATGGTCGCACCACCTATAAAGATGGCAATGTCAGGTGTAGTTATAACTATAGATGCTGTTGAAGGTCCTATGAGTGATAGTGAACTAAGAGAAGAGTCTATTGATTTTTTAAAAGACTATTTGTATAATCCACACAGAGATAAAACAAATTGTGAAGATTTTGTAGTGAAAAAATTTGGTATGATGCCATCTTTAAAGGGGTTTATATCTCAAAAAGAGTTAGATGTGGTTGTCCCTTGGGTATATGACAAGTTCAAGCCTTCAAAAGTAGATGGAAAATACCAAGATCAGCATAAAAAATAGTTTGTAATTTTACAAGCTGTTTTTTAAAGATTTTATAATTATCTCTTTTGAATTTGTACCTGTATCTGAACTAAGGATCATATTTACAAACTCATCATTTAAAAAGTTTTTATAAAATCTCTCTATCTTTGGGTAGCTGTATGTTTTTGACATATGGGTGTGGATATATTTTTTGGTTATATAAAGCTGCATAATAAGATAGATACTAAAACTTATCACTATTAAAACTTCTAAAAAAGATATCAAAAATGCAAAAATAGATCTTATTTTGTTATTGTTTATAATCATACTAGAAAACTTGTATATATAACTGTAAGAAAAATATAGTATCAAAATATTTATACCAAACCCAATAAGAATAAGTGTAGTGTAGGTATCAACTTTAGTGATATGATATTTTTGTAAGTTTATACCAGTGTATGATGCAAATTTGGCACTGATACTGATAAGTAAGAAGATCTTTAGATAGTGAAAGGTTTTTTCATATGTTTTATTGTTAAAACTGTAATAAGTAGCAGCAATTATACAAAGTAAAAGAAATATATCTATAGTGTTATAAAGACTCACCAGTTTATCTCATCTTTTTCAAGTGATCTTAATATCTCATTTGTTTTACTGAAGTGCTTACAGCCAAAAAAACCTCTATATGCAGAAAGTGGACTTGGATGAGGTGCTGTAAGAACTATATGTTTATTTTCATCTATTAGTTTTGTTTTTTTAATAGCAGGAGCACCCCATAATAAAAAGATGATATTTTCTTTGTTTTGGGAGATGTGTTTGATGATATTATCTGTAAATATCTCCCACCCTTTTTTCTCATGAGATTTTGGCTGTGCTTCTCTTACAGTTAGTATGGTATTGATAAGAAGTACTCCTTGTTTAGCCCAAGGGGTAAGGTCGCCGTCCTTACATGATGATTCTTTTTCTATATCACTTTGTATCTCTTTTAGTATGTTTACCATTGAGGGTGGATTTTTGATATTTGAAGGTGTTGAGAAGGCAAGACCTTGAGCTTGGTCTGCACCATGATAGGGGTCTTGTCCTAAGATTACAACTTTTAAATTATCATAACCACTTAATTCAAAAGCTTTAAATATATTTTGCTTTTGTGGATAAACAGTATGGTTTTTATACTCTTCATCCACAAAATTGTGAAGTTTTACAAAGTACTCTTTAGATCTCTCTTGATCTATTATCTCTTCCCAATTCATTTTATCTTAATAGTCGTAAGCAACTTTATATTTTGGATCATCCTCTTCATATGTACAGAATTGCCCTGCATTTTTCATGATAGATTTACACTCACTACTTAGGTGTCTTATCTTTATAGACTTGTTTGCTTCTTGGTATTTTTTAGTGATAGCATCTATAGCTTCTACACCGCTTATATCCATAACTCTTGCATTTTTAAAGTCAAGTACTACAGCTTCTGGATCATGAGAGATGTCAAACTGTTCGTTAAATGAAGTAACAGAACCAAAGAATAAAGGACCGTCAAAGTCATAAATCTTTGTTCCATCATCCTCTATGTGAGTTCTTGCATAAACTCTTGCATGTTTCCAAGCAAATACAAGTGCAGAGATAATCACACCAGAGATAACAGCAATTGCCAAGTCTTCAACAATTGTGATACCAGTAACAGTTACAAGTACAAAAGCATCTGACCTTGGCATCTTTGTGATCCTTGCAAAAGAACTCCACTCAAAAGTACCGATAGATACCATAAACATGATACCAACTAAAATCGCAACAGGGATGATATTTAGTATATCTGTTAGAGTTGCTACTAGAAGTATAAGACCAATAGCCGCAACGATTCCAGATAATCTTCCCCAACCACCTGAAGTGTAGTTGATAATAGATTGACCTATCATTGCACATCCAGGCATTGCACCAAAGAATCCACAAGTGATATTACCAGTACCTTGAGCTATACACTCTTGGTTTGCACTACCTCTAGTTCCACTTATCTCATCTAAAACAGAAAGTGTAAGAAGTGACTCAATGATACCAACAAGTGCGATAATAACAGCATATGGAAGTATACTAATAATTGCATCCATATCAAACAATACTGTTGGTACTTGGAAGCTTGGAAGCATCCCTTTAAACTCTGTAAGATTAGCTAAGTCCCCTACAAGTTTTGTATCCATCCCTGTAAAATACACTAGTGCAGTAAAGGCAACAATAGCTACAAGACCACCCGGAACTGCTGAAGTAAATTTTGGTAAAAAATACATAACAGCCATAGTTCCTAAGATAATAGCATACATAATAGCACCAGATCCCTCTAGGAACTTGAACTGACTCATAGCAATAACAACAGCAAGACCGTTTACAAAACCATGAAGTGCAGGTTGAGGTACAAGCCTTATGAATTTACCCATCTTTAAAGCACCTATACTTATTTGTATAAGACCTGCTACAATAGCTGTGAGGGTTATATACTGTACTATCCCGAAGCTAAGCTCTTCGCCTACTAATCCTTGAGCTTTTAGTATCTCTTTTGCCATAAGTGTTACACCTACAAGTACAATAGCAACTGCACCAGTAGCACCACTTATCATTCCAGGCTTTCCACCCATAATAGCAGTGATAAGTCCTAAAATAAACGCAGCATAAAGTCCTACTATTGGACTAACTTCTGCAATAAACGAAAAAGCAATAGCTTCAGGTACTAAAGCCACAGCAACAACAAGTCCTGATAATATATCATTCTTTGCACTTGATCCAATTAGATGATCTTTGAAATTTAACAAATGATTTCCTTATAAGTTTTCTTTATTTTACTTTTTATAGTTGAGTATTATATATTCGCGATTGTATCGAAAATATCTTTAAAGTGTATTTGGCTATAATTTTTACATGTTAAATAAAAATTCAAAAAACAATTTTCAGATTCTTATAATAGATGATGATAAAGAGTATAACGACCGTCTACTAAATAACCTGAAAAAGCTTGAGTATAGTTGTGTTCAGGCATTTAATTTAGAGGATGGTAAAAGTCAAGTATCGAATCATGGTCAGAATTTGGGTCTTGTTATTTTGAATATTGATATAAAAGATATTGAGCCTGAGCAATATATTAAATTCATTGAAGATAATACAGAAGCGAAGATAATAAATATAAGCTTTCATGACAATAATGATAAAAGGGAAAAGTTCTTTAAATACGGTATCTTAGATTATCATTTAAAATCAACACCTATTGAACATATTGTCGATGATATTGATGAATCAATCCAAAGACTATTTACAAATAAAAATGAAACAGTTTTAGTTATTGATGATTCTAAAGTTGTATGTTTTGTAATTAAAAATATTCTTGAAGTAAAAAACTATAATGTAGTAACTGCACTTAATGCAAAAGATGGTATCGAGATCATTAAAAATCAAGATATTACTCTTCTTATACTTGATATGGAATTACCTGATATGCATGGTTTGGAACTGTTGGGATATTTAAGGACTGAAAATATGCTAAGGGATTTTCCTGTTTTAGTACTTTCTGCTTCAGATAATCCTTCAGATGTTAGAAATGCCTTAAAAAACGGTTCATCTGATTATTTAAGAAAACCTTTTATGTTTGAAGAGTTTTTATTGAAAATAGATCTTTGGGTTAAATCTTCAAGAACACAAAAAACAATTAATGACCAAAATAAACAGATAGAACAAAACTTGCAAAGTTTCCAATATTTAGTTAATGCAACTATGGAAGCATTGTTTATTTTTGAGAAAAATATATGTACTGAAGTTAATGATGAAGCATTAAAGCTTATAGGGATTCAAAACAAAGAGGAACTCATAGGGAAAGAGATCTTCAATATTTTTCCTGATGTATCTACTGAACATCAAAAAGAATTGCTAGATGATACCGTAGATCACTTTTTTGAAGATATACTTATAAATTCAGAAGGTAAAAATCTTCAAGTTCAAATAAAAGAGAAAAATACAAATATTAAAGATAAGGATCTAAAGATTATAGCTGTTATGGATATAACATCAATAAAACAAAAAGAGAAGATACTAAGCCACCAGACAAAAATGGCATCTATGGGTGAGATGATAGGAAATATTGCACACCAATGGAGACAGCCTTTGACGGCTATATCTGTAGCAGCTGGTGGTATCAAGCTAAATTATGAACTTGATATGGCAGATACTGAAGAAACTATACAAGAACTTGACAATATAGTTGAAAATACACAGTTCTTATCTTCTACTATAGAAGATTTCCAAAACTTCCTAAAAGACAACAGAGCAACCACAATGTTTACACTAAAAGATACTTTAGAAAAAACACTAGGTATTATAAAAGCAAATCTTGCATCTTCTGATATTCATGTTATAAAGAATATCAATAAAAATGTTCAGATAAACAGTATTCAAAATGATCTGGTACAAGTTTTGTTAAATATTATTAACAATGCAGGTGATGCACTTAAGCAGAAAAAAGATATTTTAGATAAATATATCATTATAGATATTGATGGTGATGATGAGTTTGCTAAAATAATTATACAAGATTCAGCGGGTGGTATACCAGCTCATGTTATAAACAAAATATTTGAACCTTACTTTACTACAAAACATCAAAGTAAAGGTACGGGTCTTGGCTTATATATGACTCATCAGATAGTTGTAGATAACATGAATGGAAAAATAAATGTAAATAATACTGACTTTAGTTATGAAGATAAACAGCTTCACGGAGCTAGGTTTGAGGTACTGATTCCTCTTTCTTAAAGAGAGTTAGACTTATATAAGCCATAAATGCAAATATAGATGAGAATAAGAATAGATTCTCTCCGTATGTCCATCCTGCTATCAATGCACCCATAAATCCACCAAGTCCATATGCAACTCCAAGCATGAATTGTTGTGCCAGTTTTTTATTTGAGTATAGTTTATACAGATATATTATAACAGCACTGTGATATAGTCCAAAACTAAAGGCATGTATACTTTGTGTTATAAAAGATACAGTTAGATTATCAGGGAATAAGTAAAGCATAAACCACCTTACCCCTGTAATAAATATAGAAAACTTTATAATATTTACAAGATTAAACTGTAACAAGGGTGCTTGAAAATAAAGCATAAGTATTTCACATACTACACCAAAAGCCCATAAGTAGCTTGTGATCTCTAAGCTTATACCGTGTGTTGTTTCGTATATGGTAAAGAAGTTGTAAAAGCCTCCAAAGCTTACTTGCATCAAAAATAAACTTACCCAAAAAGGCCAGTACTTAAGAAGTGAGAACTTCTCATCATTTTCATTTGTATTATGCTCTTTGTCATCATATTTAAGTAATGCATAAGCAAAAACTGCTGTAAAAACCGTAGCTGCAAGATAATAGTGTAAAGCTACCTCAGGTACAGTTAAAAACTTTGCAAGTACTAGTCCTACAAGCATAAATCCAATTGATCCATATAGTCTTGACTTACCATATTTGTTTTTAAGCTCTTTAATTGATATGAGTTCAATATATGGAAGTAATAGACTTAGACATACACCTAAAATGGCGTTGTTTATCATAAAGGTATAAAAGTTATCTATAGTTATATAAAAGAGTGTAGCGGAGACTACACTTAAAAAAAGTATTGATTTAAATAGGTTTTGGCTAAGCTCCACATGTTTTAAAAATAAAAACG
>JAYEKV010000127.1:12529-18210 GCA_034716855.1 Campylobacterota bacterium
TTGTTTATCATAAAGGTATAAAAGTTATCTATAGTTATATAAAAGAGTGTAGCGGAGACTACACTTAAAAAAAGTATTGATTTAAATAGGTTTTGGCTAAGCTCCACATGTTTTAAAAATAAAAACGGGGTAAGAAATCTCATAAGTGGAGCAAGTGCTAAAACTATACCTATCTGACTTGGTGTATAACCTATATCAAGAAGTACTTTTGGAAGGAATATAATATACACTCCAACAGCAGCAAAGTAAAAAAAGTAAAAAGCGGAAAGCTTGAAAAATAGCATAGTTAAAATATATCTTATTAGTTTATTTTAACTACGGAAGTTTGCATTATAACATCTTGAAGTGTTTTTTTATCTTTTCTAAAAAATGGTAAGATCGCCCCTACAATTGTAACGGCACTAATTATAAACATCATATATCTGGCAATTGCCAAGCCAAAAGATAGAGGTTTTTTTGTATTGTCATCAATAAGTCTTAGATCATATGCTTTAAAGCCCGGAGTCTGACCTTTCTTTACCCAAAATATAACAGTGATAAGTCCATATATAGCCATAGTAACCCAATGGGCATTATCACTTCCTTTGAATGCTTCTGAACCATCCATGATTATATAGGTAGTTATATACATAATAGGCATCATTATCATAAACATATCTGTAATAAATGCTTTTATTCGTAAAAGGGGAGATGCACTTATCAAATATGATGATGAGTTGTCTTCATCATCTTTTTCAATCTTTTTTGGCTTAGTTTTTTTAGGTTCCTCTTTTATGTCACCTTTTTTTACATCTCTCCATCTAGCCATAGTGGTTTAGTTTCCTCTACTACCTGGCTTGTAAGCAACTGATCCATCTTTACATAAAGGACAGTTATCAGGTGCATACATCTCAAATGTAAAGTCATCTAATGCAAATAGCGGTGTATCGCATGGAAGTTTACAGTTCTCTTTTGCTGTATTGTCAGTACCAACTCTAGCACAGAATCCTCTGTTTGCTAAAGCAGCATAAGCTACGATCTCACCACCGTCAGCTTCAACTTGCTTTGCAGCTTCAAGTGCAGAACCACCTGTAGTGATAATATCTTCACAAATGATATACTTCTCACCCTCTTGTACTTCAAAACCTCTTCTTATGGTCATATCACCATCAACTCTCTCAGCAAAGATAAATCTTACATCAAGTGCAGTAGCAAGTGCAAACCCAGCTATAAGTCCACCAAGTGCAGGGGAACATACAGCATCTACTTTTATACCAGATTCTTTGATCTGAGCAGCTAGTGCTTCAGCTAGAAGTTTTGCAGTTTTTGGATCTTCAAGTACTTTTGCACTTTGAAGATAAAATTGTGAGTGATTTCCACTACTTAGTTTAAAATGCCCCTCAAGAAGTGCTGAAGAGTCTTTGTATATTTGTTCTACATTCATATTTTATATATCCAAATTATATTTTCATGATTTCAGCTTCTTTAGCTTTTAAAGTATCATCAGCTTTAGTTACAAATCCGTCAGTTATTTTTTGTACTTCATCTTGTGCTTTTTTAGACTCATCTTCTGTGATCTCTTTATCTTTAAGAAGTTTTTTTATTTTGTCATTTGCTGATTTTCTGATATTTCTTATTGCTACTTTTGCATTATCAGTCATAGTTTTAGCACCTTTTGCACTCTCTTTTCTTTGATCTTGAGTCATAGGTGGGAAGAATAGTTGTACAGCTTCTCCGTTGTTGTTTGGGTTTACACCAATATTTGCAGCTGAGATAGCTTTTTCTATATCACCTACAAGGTGTTTTTCCCAAGGTGTGATATTGATAGTAGTTGCATCTGGAGCTAATACTGTAGCAACTTGATTTAGAGCTGTCGGTGTTCCATAGTAATCAACTGTGATATTATCTAAGATATTTGTTTGTACCTTACCGGTTCTTAGTGTAGTATAATCTCTTCTTAAAGCCTCTATAGACTTTTCCATACCTTCTTTTGTTTCTTCATAAATTTCGTTTAACATTTTATCCCCTTTATTTTTTAGTTTTAATTTTATTTATAATTTTATTAGATATAGTAAATACATCTTTACCAAGAATAATTCTGGTACGATCATTTTTAAGCTTTAAATTTAGATCTATATCTACAATACCATCTTTTACTTTCACATCCTGCCAGCCATAAGCTGTAATATAAAGTTTTACATATTTTATATCTTTAGAAACTTTGGCACGAACTTTTTTTAGTATACCATCTTGTGGAAAAGATAATGGTTCTTGCCATTTTACATCAAAACTCTTATATCTTAACTTATGTTTGAGATTAACATCACCCACAAGTGCAATTCTATCTATATCATAGATATCACTTGCAGATGTTACAGAACCTGTATTTTGATTTAAAATAGCATCAAAGTTAAAGTTTTTCTTTAGAGTCTCTTTTACCTCTTGCGTATACTCACCGTAAGGGTAAGCATAAGTTTTTGCTTCAAAACCCAGCTCTTTTTTAAATATATCAGAAGCTTTTTTTGTATCTTCTATAATTTTTTTTGTTGATAGATTTTGAAGTTTTGGATGAGAGTATGAGTGAAGTCCTATCTCACCATATTTTGAAACCTCTTTTATCTGTTCCCAACTCATATAATCACTATAGTTTTTATCCGTTGCTTTTACATACACATAGAGACTAAAAGGATAGTTGTACTTCTTAAAAACCTCAAGACCACTAGTATAGAAGCTTTTATATGCATCATCTATAGTTAAAGCCACCCAATTATCAGGTATCTGTTCTTTTTTTTCTATTTTATCAATTATAGATTTTAAAGGTACTACTTCGTAGTTGTTTTCTTTAAAGTAATCAAACTGACGAGTAAGTTCCTCTATAGATGTATTTGCACTAGAATATCTGCCGTCGTCAAATCTATGATATACAAAGATATGAGCGTCAGCAAAGCTTAGAGAAAATGAGATAATAAGAAAAAACAGATATCTCATTTTGTATTTTTATTTTGTAGCAGGTGCTGCCGGTGCAGAAGGTACAGTAGCAGGAACTGATGCCGGTGCAGTTGGTACTAAAGTGTTGATCTGTACATTGTCAACAACACTGCTTTGTTTCTCTTGATTGTAAAGGTATCCTAAAAATAGTGTATTTAATACAAATAAAGTACCGATAAAAAAAGTGAATTTAGTTAAAAAGTTAGCTGGTCCTTTAGCTCCGAACATTGATTCGTTGCTTCCGCTGTATGCTCCAAGTCCCATGCTTGAACTTTTTTGTAGTAAAATAGCGATAGTTATAATAACTGCTAAAATAAACTGGACAATTAAAAGTGTCGATGTCATATTTACCCTTAAATTAGTTAGATTGTTCGCATTTTATCTAAATTTCATTTAAAAATAGTTAAACTAAATATATGATAGACAACGCAGAAGTAAAAGAGCAGTTTTCAAAATACGCAGATCAGTACAACAGATACAATATAATCCAACAAATAGTTTCAAAAGCATTAGTAAGAGAGATAGAGTCAAAACCAAAAAGAATACTGGAGCTTGGCTGTGGTTCTGGGCAGGTTTTTAAAAATATAGATTTTGATTTTGAGTACTATAAAGCTATAGACTTTTCGTTAGCTATGTGTGATATACACCCTAAAGATAAAAATCTTGATGTGGTTTGTTTGGATTTTGATACTGAAGAGTTTTATGAAAATATCAAAGGTGAAAAATACGATCTTGTGTTATCATCTTCATCTCTACAATGGTCAAAAGACCTTTCAAGAATAGTAAAAGCCCTAAGTGAAATATCTCCTAAAATAAATGCAGTCCTTTTTACCTCTAATACTTTCAAAACTATTTTTAATATAAGCGGTACTGCATCACCTATATTAGATACACAATCTATAAAAAAATCATTTGAAAAATCTTATAACTGTAGTTTTGAAGTATTGAACTACTCAATAAAGTTTGATAATAAAAAAGAACTTTTTGATTATATAAAAAACTCAGGAGTAAGTGGAACTCAAAATGCTTTGTCTTTTAAAGAGGCAAAAAATCTTTATAAGAACTATCCTTTAGATTATCTTGAATTCGAGGTTATATTTATAAAAGGTGATAAAAAGTGTTAGTTCATATCTGCTGTAGTGTGGACAGTCACTATTTTTTACAAAAGATCCAAGAGGAATATCCAAGTGAAAAGATAACAGCATTTTTCTACGACCCAAATATCCACCCGTATAGTGAATATAGATTAAGACTTTTAGATGTGCAGTATAGCTGTGATAAGTTGGGTATTGAACTAATAGAAGGTGAATACGACCTTGAAAACTGGCTATCTATCACAAAAGGGCTTGAAAATGAACCTGAGAAAGGTGACAGATGTACAGTTTGTTTTTATAACAGACTTGAAACAACAGTAAAAAAAGCAATAGAACTAAACGAAAAAAGATTTACAACCACACTACTTATAAGTCCTAAAAAATCACAAGATAAGTTAGAAAAAATTGGAAACGAATTAGCCATAGAGTATGATATGGAGTTCATTTTCAAAGATTATAGAAGTGGTAAGGGTATGGAACTACAAGCAAAGGAAGTAAAACAAAACAAACTATACAGACAAAACTACTGCGGATGTTTGTACGCTCTAAATGCCCAAAGAGAACAACAAGAAAAACTTACAGATGAGCTGATGAGTCCAATAAATAAACAGATACAGCCTGAATCTATAGAGGAAAGAATAGAACTATATAGAAAAAGAGATAGTGATGAAAGTTTGGAGATAATAAAACAAAGATTTTTAAACTACAGACTTTTAAGTGCAAAAGTGAGCTTTAAAAAGGAAACTATCCCATCTTATTTTATGTGTTACAGTACTTTGAAAAATAAAAAGACAAAAGGAAAGGTTGAGAAAACTATAGACGGTATCTCTTATTTAAACAGAGATGAAGTGAAGATAGTAAGTTTGGAATACTTTAATACTCTTGCAAATACTAGCTATAAAGATATCTATGAGTTAAACTATAACCCTTTGAGTTTTGAAGATGAGTTAAAAGTTAGAAATAAGATATTAAAGAATAGTTTTTATGATCTTTCTTGTGTGATTGTTTTGGAAGAGGTTTTTGAAGGTAATATGGAAGTTTATTGTGACAGTGTTGTTTTTGACGATATTAGAGAGATGATGATCTAATGCAAAAAAATCTAATAAGTTCACAAGGCTACCAAAAATATATAGATGAGTTCAAACATCTTGCACACAAAGAGAAACCTCACTGGGTAAAAGAGAAAGAGATAGCAGCTGCTCATGGAGATCGAAGTGAGAATGCTGAGTATATTAGTGCTAAAGAGATGCTTCGTAATATTGATAAAAGACTTAGATTTTTAGATAAGATCATAAACAACTCTCAAGTTGTTCAGATAGATACTATACCACACGATAGAGTGAATTTTGGTTCAAAGGTGAGTGTAGTTGATCTTGAAAGCGATGAGGAAAAAACTTTTATCATACTTGGAACACATGAGTCTAATCCATCTAAAAATATTATCTCAAACAAATCACCTCTTGGAAAAGTACTTCTTGGAAAAGTTATAGGTGATGAGGTTGAGCTGAATATAAACGGTCAAAAATTTGAGTATGAGATTGAAGATATAATACTTTACAATTTCGAAGATTAATGAACTTTTAGATAAAATCCGCCTATGAGACACTTAAGAGGATTTAC
>JAYEKV010000128.1:0-4961 GCA_034716855.1 Campylobacterota bacterium
TCTTTCCATATATTATTATCAAAGTTTACAAAGATTGTTTCTATATATTCTTCAAAAGTGTCAAAGAATTTGTTTCCTTGATTTTCAAACCCTTGTTGTATATCTTCTTTTATTTTAAGAGACATATCATCATATTTTAAATAAGGTCTTATACTTTCATCATCACCTGTTGTAATAAAACCACCTAACATTTCTCCTTGAATATAGTCAATTGCTTTTTTATCTTCAGTTGTTTTTATGTTTGCATCTGCACCGTTATATAATAGCAATATTGCAGCTTGAGTATGATCATTTTTCACAGCTTGTATTAAAGCAGTCTCACCATTAACAGATTTTGAATTAATATCTATTCCATTTTCTAATTGTACTTTAATCATATCAAGATCACCAGTTGAAGCTGCAAAAAATAACATTTTAGGATCTTTTGAGTCATTATTACCTAAGTTAAGATAGTTAACAATTTTGGTATGTCCATTGTTCATTGCTAATGTTAAAGCTGAATTACCATTTGTATTTAATAAATTAGGATTTGCGTTGTTTTCTATTAATAGCTTAACAATATTTAAATATCCTTTTTTTGATGCAATCATTAAAGGGGTTGTATCACCTTTTGTCTTTACATTTATATCTGCATTTTTATCAATTAAAACTTTTAAAACTTTATAATTGTTTTTTTGTGCAGCATAATATAAAGCAGAAGATTTATATTTATTGTTTTTTATATTGACATCTGCACCATTGTCTATTAAAAATTTTGCTAATAAAGGATTATTTGTACCATAAGCACATTCAATTAAAGGTGTGTCCCCCGTATTAGACTTAGCATTCACATTAGCACCATTTTCAACCAGAACTTTAACCATTTCAAAATCGTTACCAGCTGAAGCACTACTTAGTAATGAAATATTACCTTTAAATGTGTCATTTGCATTAGCATCATTTTGTATAAGAAATTTAACCATTGGAGGATTTATGCCATTATTTACCAACAACCTTAGCGCGGTATTCTTTTCGTTTATATCCACACCTTTTTCTATAAATGCCTTAATTACACTTTTAGGTGTTGTATCTTGTGTACATAGCCATCTAAATAATGTAGCATTTGTTGCTATACCCAGCTCTTTAAATTGCTTCAAAAACTTTTTACTCAATTTATAATCTACACTTATTGCATCATTTAATATCATATGTTCAAGAAGTATGAACTTTTTAGCTTCTAATATATCATATAGTTCATCTTTTAATAACTCTTTAATATCTTCTGCCTCAAGTACCTTTTGAAATTTATCATATGCATTAGAATCTTTTGAGCCTGTTTCTTCTGCTTTTTTCTTCCATGATTTAATACCTTCTAATACAGTTAAACCATTTTTATATTTTATCTCTTTATCTGCATTATTTAAGAGGAGTAATTTAACTATATCTAATGAATAATCACCAAATACATGATACATAAGTGGTGTACTTCCTTTTCCTACTTTAGAAATAAAGCCCATATCTTCTGCTATAAAGTTAATATCGGCTCCATCTTTTAGTGCGTTACTGACTATTTCAGTAGTTCCCAAATAAAGTTTATAGTTTATTGCATTTTTGATTAAATTTATTATCTCAGTATTATTATTTTTCTTTGCATAGTTAAGTGCGGTTAAACCTTTAGTGTCTTTTACTTTAATATCAACCATACCTTTTGAAGTTAAAAGTATTTTTGCAAAGTCTGCTTTATTATACTTCGCTGCTTGAATTAAAGGTGTAACCCCATTTCTTCCTACATTATTAACATCAAGAGCAAATTTATAATTGTTTAATAAGTACTGAAAGAAGTCAATATTTGAATATCGTATGGCAATATTTAATTCAGTATCTAGTTTTTTATTGTGCTTAAATGTTCTAATGTCATTTGTCATCAACTGCCAAGTTTTTATTTTATCATTACTTTTTATTGCTTTAACTAATTCATTTTGTTTTTTTGAAATATCATCATCTTTCAATTTAACAAACTTTTTAAAATTACTATTTAGCTTTTTAGATAAATTACTCTTAATAAATTCTGATATTTTAACTTTATCATTATATAGTTCATCCGAGTAGGTATTCAATATCAATGTAAAGAGTTTATAGTCATTTTTAAATGCTTTAAATGCATCTATAACCGTACTATATTTATAATCTATTTTGTAATTCTTTAGTAGTTGAGTAAATAGCTTTTTATTTTTAGCATCAATAGCAAATTTTAGCTTTTCATGATCATTATGTAAAAACTCATAAATTGAATCATACACCTTATTTATTCTTGGTTTATTTAAGATTAGACTGTCATCATGTGCTCTTAAATTATAATCCTGTGGGAACCAATTTAGTTTTAAACATTCATCTTCAGGTCTGTTTTTATCATAAGGAAAATTGTAATTTTCACTTTCTTCAAGACATCTCTCTTCAATAAAAATCCTTTGAAATGATTTTCCATCTTTATTGTTTGGTCTATTATCCGATGAAAAGTCAAACTTTGTTCTTGCTGTTAAATTCAAAAGATAATCATTATTCTTATTTAATAAAAGATCGTTTATATATTTATAGTCCATACCATTTTTATTTCTTAGAACAAAATCATTAAATAAAAAATTTACTTCATTTCTTATATCATCTTTTGTGAGTTTTCTCACAGTTTTCCTATCATTTCTTACATTAGTTTTTGTGACTTTTCTCACATTTTTTCTAACAAATTTCATTCTATTAGAATAATCATGAACAAGCCAATTAATTTTTGTAGAATCCCAATTGTTCATCTTCATCATAAGATCATCTAACTCTTTTGTTGAATACTCGTTGTAGTTTATCACTTTGCCTTCTGGTAAATACTTCTCTACAACTAACTGATTTTTTTCATTCATTGTAATATAACGTGTGTAGTAATGATCTCTAAAATATTTCCTTAAGCCATCCATCTTCCAAACAAGTCTATTATTTTTATTAAAATAAAATAGTTTTTTTGCATCAGTTGCAGTTAATCCCCAGGTTGCTGCATACTCATTCCATGACATTAAAATATATGTATACTGATCAATAGTGGTATCTTTTTGAGAACTTCCAAAACTTAACCTTGGAAGTGATTCAAAAAACTTGTTATAATCTTGTGCAAAATTTTCAAAATTATACTCACCGTCTGTTGCTACAGATAATGCATCAAAGCTATACCCTCCATTTTGCTGAAATAGTGCTTTTGGATTTACTCCAATTTCTTTTTTATTATTTTCAAATAATACAACACCACCTTGTCCAAATCCAGGACTTTTGAGTATCATATCATTCCAATTTTTTGCAAATGATTGGGCTTGCCCTTTTTCTATTGCTTGATTATCATCTTTTAAAGCAAAATTTTTTAAAAACTTATCTAATGAATCACTCTCAAATTTTGCCAGTCCACAAGGGGTCATAAATCCTTTAATAGGTATGTAGCACTGTTTATGCTCGTTATTATATTTATTTAGTGCATAGTCCTTGTAAAGAATTGTGCCTGGGTTTAATTTTAAAAATTTAACAATATTTGAATTTAAATCACCATATGGAGAAACACCTGCTACTTCAGATAAATAAACAGGTATTTTCTTAACATCATCTGGATGTTGTGGCTTGCTTATATTCTCTTCAATTAAAGCTATTATTTCATAAATCCTTTTCTCTTTATACTTCATAGTGTCTATCTCATAAAGCTGGTAATATTTTTTCTTTAAATAAGGTATTTTAATTTCTACTTTTACATACGCTTTACCGTTTTTATCAAGCCTTTTTTCAATCGCATCAAAACCAAATCCATATATTGAATTTTTAGAATTTGTTTCAGATATATCATCCGTTGATTCACTTCCTTTAAGTGTTGTTTTAACAAAGATATTTTTATTATCCTTATTGTCCAATTCATTTACTTTAGTAACTTTTATCCCTAATGAACTTGGTCCTATTTTACTACCAGATTTTGTATTATTATATGCATTAACATATACTGTAACTATATCTTTTGGGAGGTTTTCTTTTTTATAGAAGGTAGAAACAATATTAATACTCTTTGGCGCATCATCAAAAGTTTTTAGCGTATCTAATCTAGAAGACTTTAAATTATCAAATGTTCCCCAAGTAGGACTTGCCAAAAAGTTACTATAACTATTAAAATCACTTTTATCTATATTCGAATTAAAATGATTACCATATTCAGATGTATTTTTTATAGGTTTTTGAGGGCTCATATAAGGATTTCTATCTTCTACTTTTATTACACCGGCTTTTATGCCTATTGCATCAACAGCTTCAGTAACAAAGTCAAACATTCCACCATAACATAGTGAACTTGTTAAGAATAAAGTAGCTAAGCCTAATTTTATATTCATATTTTATATCCTTAAATTAAAGCTATGATTCTATCTTTTATTAAATAAAATTTTTATAAAATAAAGATCCTCGGGGCAAGCCCTTTCACGCTGAACGCGTAAAACTTTTAGCCATCTTGACGATGTAGCTAAAAGCGAGGTATTCGGGTTACATCTCTAAATCCAACTCTCCTTGATGAATCTTATTATACTGTTTCCCTTGATTCTTTACATATTTTCTTATTATTTCTTCATTTGCGTATTGTCCTACTGTATTTGCGTAAAAGCCTTTTGTCCATAGTGATCCTCCCCACAATATCTGTTTTATTTCTGGATGTAATTTAAATATCTCTCTTGCTGTTATACTTTTTATTGTTGTTACTATCTTTGTTATACTTATTGTAGGTACACTTTGAACTAAAAAATGCACATGATCTTCATCATTACCTATTTCTACGAAGTTTATTTCATATCTATAGCTTATCTCTTTACATATATTTTTTAAAGTTCTATCTATATTTTTATCAAATACTTTTTTTCTATATTTTGCTGGGAATACTAAATGATATAGTAGGAGTGTTTTATTATGACTTTTATAGATAT
>JAYEKV010000129.1:0-4830 GCA_034716855.1 Campylobacterota bacterium
TCACTTATATCTTTTTTCATAGTTAGATATAAAAGTGCCGCAAATAAAAACATAAACCAACCACCAAGTGTTACCATGATGTGAAATGCATAAAATGTAGTAGCAATAGGTGGCACTACATCTTCAGGAGCTTTAATATGTCCATATCCAAAATATTTCATATTTTCATCTAGTATCACTCTTGCTGCTTGTGCTTTTATCATATCATTTGCTTTTTTAGCCTCTTTATAGTCCTCAAGTGCTTGTACAGCTAACTTCCCTTTCTCCATCTTTTGTGAAGTGCTTATGATTCCTCGCTCTTCATTTCCATATACTAAGTCTTTCATACCTGGTACAAAAGCATGTATATCGTGATACCCTAAAAGTGAAAGAGCATATGGTGCTTCAAGTTCAAATAAAAACGGATGTTCATCATTGGTAAGTGTTTTTGCTGGATTTAATATACCAACACCAACTATTCCAGCTTCAGTTTTACCCTCATAAAGTCCCTCCATCGCTGCTAGTTTCATAGGCTGTTTAAGTGCTACTTGATGAGCTGATTCATCTCCACTAAGTACTAAAAATAGTGAAGTTATCAGTCCAAATGTAGCACCAACTACCATAGACTTTTTAGCAAACATTACATCTCGCCCTTTTAGTAAATACCAAGCAGATATTCCAACAACAAAAAGTGAAGCCATCACATAACCACTTCCAATAGTATGTAAAAATTTACTAACAGCAACTGGTGAAAATAATACATCCCAGAAGTTCATCATCTCATTTCTTACAGTGTCTGGATTGAACTGCATCCCTACAGGATATTGCATCCAACCATTTGCCACAAGTATCCATAAAGCAGATAGGTTTGATCCAACTGCAACAAGCCAAGTAGATACAAGGTGAAACTTTTGACTTACTTTGTCCCATCCAAAAAACATAACAGCAAAAAAGATACTCTCCATAAAAAATGCCAGTATCCCCTCTACAGCCAAAGGTGCTCCAAATATATCACCAACAAACCAAGAGTAGTTTGCCCAATTTGTACCAAACTCAAACTCCATAATAATACCAGTAGCAACACCAATAGCAAAATTAATAGCAAACAAAGTCATCCAAAACTTTGTCATCTTTTTCCACTCTTGGCTACCTGTTCTTACATAGATAGTCTCCATAATAGCTACAATAAATCCAAGCCCCAAAGTAAGAGGCACAAAGATCCAGTGATACATAGCCGTAAGTGCAAACTGTGCCCTACTCCAATCAACTAAATGTTCTTCCATTTTAATTTCCTTTCAAATTCTCATAGACAAAAGTTACTTTTTCATCATATGTTTTATATTCACTTTTAAAGTTTCTATCATGAGTAACATACTTTAAAAATATCAATATAACAGCAAGTTTTATAAATATGATCTTCCATAGAGTCTTACCTACTGTCATATTTTTAAAACCCTCATAATACATCAAATAAATATTCTTTATATTTATCATAAGCTATCCTTTTTGAACATATGTCAAATACTAACATACTTTATGAACATATGTCAATTAAATATAATTTAAATTATGCTAAAATTACAAAACTAAATGAAAGTAAATTAAATAATGGCAAGAGAAAAAAATAAAAGAAACATAAATTTTAAACCAATAGTAAAAAGCTATATACCGGAAACTATTACCCCAAATGGAACAACAACACTCTTGGATGAAGAGATTGAAGCTATCTATCTTATGGATCTTTTAGGACTATATCAAGAAGAAGCAGCAAAAAGGATGGATATATCAAGACCAACCTTCACAAGAATCATAAAAAATGCAAGACACAAACTAGCACATGGAATAATCTGTGGAAATAAGATCATCATAGAGGACAACAAAAAAGAGTTCGTTATAGCAATTTGTAGTGATGATGAAAAACTTGAAGATATTACACCAAAAGGTAAATATATATTTATCTATAAAGTGGTTGAGAAAAAAGCACAACTATTAAAAAAGATAGACAACCCAATAGCCACTTCAAACCATAAGCCGGTACTAGTTTTTCCAAAAATATTTTTAGAAAACAATATAAACATATTCATCTCCTCAAAAATAGGACTAGGACTAAAAAACACACTACTATCAAACGGTATCAGACCTATTGTGAAAGATAAGATAGACTTAAAGCATCTAGATCTCAACAATTCCAACTCTAACACAAAGAATTAAAAAGACAAAATCAAATTACAGATCAATCTTTTATTTACAAGTATGTTTAATATAAAAAGTTTGTTCTATTAATACTTTATTAATAATCTTAAGTTATTATGCATTAATTTATTTTTTAAAATTCTCTCCTGAATAAAGGTCAATAATATTATGGAAAATTACTTAAAAGAAGAACTTTACAGTTACATTAAGTCAGATGATATGATTTTTGACTTTTTACAAAATGCTACCCTTGACGGATTATGGTTTTGGGATCTTGAAAATCCTGAAAACGAATGGATGAATGAAAAGTTTTGGGAAGTACTTGGATATGATCCTTCTACAAAAAAACATCTATCTTCACAATGGCAAGATATAATTTTTCAAGATGATCTTAAAAAAGCTATTGATAATTTTAATAAACACCTAAAAGACCCCAAGTACCCTTATGATCAAACAGTAAGATATATACATAAAAACGGTCATACAATATGGATCAGATGCCGTGGCTTAGCCTTAAGAGACAAAGAGGGTACTCCTACAAGAATGCTTGGTGCACATAACGATATAACTCAAATTAAAATGCATGAAGATGAACTTGAAAAAGCAAATTTATCTTTAGAAGAAAAAACAAAAGAGTTTAAAGAACTAAATGATACATTAGAGGAAAAAGTGATGCATCAAACTTTAACTTTGTATCAAAGACTTTACTACGACAACTTAACAAAACTTCCAAATAGAAAAAAACTACTTGAAGATATAAACACACTTGATCCAATAGGTATACTGATACTGAATATCAAAGACTTTAAAGATGTGAACAGTGTTTATGGACATACGGTAGGTAACTTAGTTTTAATAGAACTGGCAAGAACTTTATTAAATATAGCATTGGAAAGAAACTGTAATTTATATCATATCGGTGCTGATGAGTTTGTGTTATTAAATCTTAGAAATGATATAAAAAGTTACTGCTACGGAACAGCAAACTCAATCATATATGCTATTGAAAAAGAGGGCTTAGTAGTTGAACATGATAACAAACCTTTAAAAATACTGTTAACTTTAAACATAGGTATGGCAAGAACAAAAGAGAACTTACTTAACAATGCACAGTTAGCATTGAAATACTCTTCCAAGAATTATCTTTCTTTTTATAAGTACGATAAAGATGATAATTTAGAAAAAGACTCTTCAAATAACATAGAGGTTGCAAACTTAATTAAAAAAGCTATTGATAAGGATAATATAGTACCTTTTTTTCAGCCAATATATAATAAAAAAAATCAAATCATAAAATATGAAACACTAATAAGAATTGAGGATGCAAGTAGAATAATTTCACCGTTTATTTTTCTTGACATTTCAAAAAAGATCAAATATTATAACCAACTGACAAAAACAATAATTGAAAAATCATTTGAACTATTCCATAATAGAAATGAAGAATTTTCAATAAACTTATCGTTTGAAGATATTATAAACAATGATACAAAAGAATTTTTATTTAATAAAATAGACCAATACAATGTCAATGAAAAACTATTTATAGAGATACTTGAAACTGAAGATATTGATGATTTTAACATTGTAAAAGATTTTATCAAAAAAATAAGATCCAAAGGTGTTAAAATAGCTATAGATGACTTTGGGAGCGGTTATTCAAACTTTGCATATCTGTTAGAGATTGAACCGGATATAATAAAAATAGACGGATCAATTATTAAAAATATCCATAAAGATAAAAAAGCATATAAAATGGCTCAAACTATTATAAGTTTTGCTAAAAAATTAAAAGCAAAAACTGTTGCAGAGTTCGTACATAATAAAGAGGTCTATAATAAAGCACACAAACTTGGTATTGACTTTTTTCAAGGATACTATTTAGGCGAGCCTAAAAGACTATAAATTAAGTGAATGAAAATGAAAAAGATATTTAATATTTATACTTTAGTTACATTGACACTTACACTGGTCTTTGGAATATACCTCTATTCTGAATATATATTTAGAAAGAATACATATATTCAAGAAAAAATAAATGATCTGTCACTACTATATAAAACCGAAATACTTGCCAATAAGAAGATATCTGAAGCTCTTTTTGATGATATTTTAGAAAATGAACAGGTACTAAGTCTTATTGATCAGGCTGATAAAAATATCAACAAAGACACAAATAGAGATAATTTATATAATCTATTTAAAGATAAATACCAAAGAATGTCTCAAAAAGGTATTTTACAATTTCACTTTCACTTGGCAAACGGTGATAGTTTTTTAAGATTTCATAAAGTTGATAAATTTGGTGACAGTATCCTTTTTAGAAAAAGTATTAGAAAGGTTATTGAAACAAAAGAAGAAGTGTTTGGCTTTGAAGTTGGAAAATACTTTGACGGCTTTAGATATGTTTATCCCTTAAAATATAAAAACAGATATATAGGAAGTGTTGAATCATCCATGAAAGCACAAGAACTTGTAGATCAGTTAAGAGAATCTACCGATTCTAGTTATTCTTTGATCCTAAAAAAAGAGTTGATGGATGATCTGGTAGATAAAATTCATCTTGATAAATATTATCTACCTTTTTGCGTAAATGACAACTTCTATATAGATAAAAATATACACGAAAATATGCACAATGATAAAAATACTAATAAA
>JAYEKV010000130.1:0-4806 GCA_034716855.1 Campylobacterota bacterium
AATAATAAAATTAGGGACAAATAGATTTGACTACAAAAGATATATTATCACATCTACAAAATGAAGTATCTCAAAATGACTATGACAGATATCTAAAACAGCTGGTTTTCAAAAAACCAAGCTCAAGTGATGAAGTTGCCGTATTTGAAGTACAAAATAAATTTGTAGCAAACTATATAAAAACAAAATTTTCACATTTTATTCAAGATATATTTGAAAAGACAACAAATACAAAACCCACTATAGAGATAAAAATAGCAGGTGAAAGAAGAAAATCAAAAAAAAGCATACAAGATGAACAGATGATGAGAAATACATCTGAAAGTACTATTCTTAATCAGTCTTATACTTTTGAATCATTTGTAGTAGGAAGCTCAAACCAGATGGCATACACAGCATCTAAAGCAGTTGCCGAAAAACCGGGTGTTCAATACAACCCTTTATTTATCTACGGTGGTACAGGACTTGGTAAAACACACCTTCTACAAGCTATAGGTAATGATGCAATAGAAAAAAATAAAAATGTGATATATGTAACAGTTGAGCAGTTTATGAATGACTTTACATTTAGTCTTAAAAACAAAAATATGGAACATTTTAGAAATAAGTACAGACAATGTGATCTTTTACTTATAGATGATATACAGTTTTTAAGCGGTAAAGAGAGTACTCAAGAGGAGTTCTTCCACACTTTCAATGAACTTCATACTGCAAACAAACAAATAGCTATGACAGCAGATAAACTTCCTTCTCAAATAGCAGGACTTGAAGAGAGACTAAAAAGTAGATTTGAACATGGTCTAAAATCACATATACAAATACCTGAACTAGAAACTAAAATTGCTATTATTGAGAAAAAAAGTGAACTAAATGGTATCCATCTTACGAAAGATATAGTTAACTATATAGCTACAAACCTTGACAGTTCTATAAGAGAGATAGAGGGTGTACTTATACAGATCAATGCAAGTGCGGATCTTTTAGGTCAAGAGATAAACCTAGACCTTGTACAAAATCTTCTAAAAGAGCAGATAAAAGAGACAAAAGAAAATATAAAACTACCAGATATCATCAGTCTTGTAGCAAGTGAACTAAATATAAAACCAAGTGACCTAAAATCATCTAAAAGAACTGCAAACATTGTAAATGCAAGAAGAGTTGTTATATATCTAGCAAGAGAGCTTACACACAACTCTATGCCAGACATAGCAAAGTTTTTAGGTATGAAAGATCACTCATCAGTTTCTAAAAATATTAGTGCTGCTAATAAACTAATAGAAAAAGATGAAAACTTTAAATTATTACTTGAAAATTTAAAAAATAAAATAGTAAATAAGGATTTTTAGTAAGAGTAAGTGTGAATAGATGTGAATAATTTCAAAACTTTATTCAATGGCTTAAAGCCTTTATCTAAAGTAAATAGAAACTGTTTTCATCTATTCACATGATCTACTACTGATACTATCTATAAAAGATAAATATAAAAGGAAAAAAAATGAAATTTACAATAAGCAAAAACATTATTGAAAATATTGTTTCATCTATGCAGCCATTTTTAAATAAAAAAGATTCTAGTTCAATAACTTCACATATATACCTTGAAGTTTTAAATGCAAATCTTATAATAAAATCAACAGACTATGAAATGGGTTGTCAAGCTGTAGTTTCTGATATTACAGATATTATTGATGGTAAAGCTACAGTTAATGGAAGTAACCTTTTAAATATAATAAGAAGACTAAAAGATGATGATATTGTTTTTGAAGTAAATGACAATAATTTAAATATCAAACAAAAAAGATCTTCTTTCAAGCTTCCTATGTATAATGCAGAAGAATATCCGATGTTTCCAAATATGGAAAATCTTAAATCTTTAGAGATTAATACTATAAATCTTATAAACTCTATTAGAAAAATAACACCTGCAATTGATAACAATAATCCAAAGTTTGAATTAAACGGTGCACTTATAGATATAAAATCACAAAAGATAAATTTTGTAGCTACAGATACTAGAAGATTAGCAGTAGCACATTTAGAAAATATATCAAATAATGAAATGCAGATAATAATACCTAAAAAAGCTATTGTAGAGATCCAAAAATTATTCCTAGATGAAGCAAGTATAAACTATGATGAAACAAATTTAGTAGTATCAAATGATAATTATACATTCTTTACAAAACTTATAAACGGTAAATTTCCAGACTATGAAAGAATTATCCCTAATAATTTAAAATATAGTTTTTCTTTATCAAAAGCTATGTTAATAGAAGCAATCAAACTTGTAACATCAATAGAATCAAAGATCAAGATAACATTTAACAATAACAATATAGTATTTGAATCATTAGATGACGATAGTGAATCTCAAACACAAATAGACTGCGAATTAAATATAGAAGAGAGTTTTTATATAGCAGTAAACAGTAAATATATACTTGACTTTTTAAGTACAACAAATAATGAAAAAATTACAATAGGCTACAATGAATCAAATCTTCCATTCTATTTAGAAGATGGAAATTTTATAACAATAGTTATGCCAATAGTTTTAGATAAATAGTGGAGATATTATGAGTGAAGAGATAAACAACACAGAAGTAGAAGAGATAAAAGAAGATAATTACGGAGCTAGTAATATTAAAGTTCTTAAAGGACTTGAAGCAGTTAGAAAAAGACCGGGAATGTATATCGGTGATACAAACATCAACGGTCTTCACCATATGGTATATGAAGTTGTTGATAACTCTATAGATGAGGCTATGGCTGGTTTTTGTGATACTATAAAAGTAACTATCACAAAAGAGAACGGTATCATAGTATCAGATAACGCTAGGGGTATTCCTACAGATATCCATGAGGGTGAAAAGATAAGTGCTGCTACTGTTGCACTTACAGTTCTTCATGCAGGTGGTAAGTTCGATAAAGATACTTACCAGGTATCAGGTGGACTTCACGGGGTTGGTGTATCTGTTGTAAATGCTTTATCAAAAAGCTTAAAGATGACTATCCACAGAGGTGGAGAGATACACTACCAAGAGTTCTCATGTGGTAAATATGACAAGCCTTTAGAGGTAGTTGGAACTTGTAAAAAAACAGGTACAACTATAGAGTTCGTACCTGATGATTCTATTTTTGAAGTATCTGAGTACTCTTTTGAGATGCTTTCTAAAAGATTTAGAGAGGTTGCTTATCTAAATCCATTTATCACTATAGTTCTTGAAGATAAAAGAGACGGTAAAAAAGATACTTATCACTTTGAGGGTGGATTAAAACAGTTTGTTGAAGATACAAACAAATCAAAAGCTATAACAGACTCTATATTCTTTAGCTCTAAAGAAGACGGTGTAGAAGTAGATATAGCACTTATGTACAACGATACTTATGTAGGAAATACAAAATCATTCGTAAACAACATCAACACTATGGATGGTGGTACACACGAAGCAGGTTTTAAAGATGGACTTACAAGAAGTATCAGAAAATATCTAAAAGAAAATGGTAACGCAAAAGATAAAGATGCAAAACTAGATGGAAATGATGTAAGAGAAGGTCTTGTATCGGTTGTATCTGTAAGAGTACCTGAGCCACAGTTTGAGGGTCAGACAAAAGGTAAGCTGGGAAGCTCTTATGTTAAACCTATCTGTCAAAAACTTACTTTTGAAGCACTAAACAAATACTTTGAAGAGAACCCGGTACAAGCAAAACTTGTAATGGAAAAATCTTTAATGGCAGCAAGAGGTAGAGAAGCAGCTAAGAAAGCAAGAGAACTTACAAGAAAAACAGATAGTATGTCTGTAGGAACTCTTCCTGGTAAACTGGCAAACTGTCAGACAAAAGACCCTGAAATAGCTGAACTATATCTGGTGGAGGGTGACTCTGCTGGAGGATCTGCAAAACAAGGTAGAGATAGAGTATATCAAGCTATCCTTCCTTTAAAAGGTAAGATCTTAAATGTTGAGAAGTCAAGATTGGATAAGATCCTAAAATCTGAAGAGATCAAAAACATCATCACAGCTTTAGGTTGTGGTATCGGTGAAGATTTCAACGAAGAGAAGATAAGATATCACAAGATCATCATCATGACCGATGCGGATGTAGATGGTAGCCACATTCAGACACTACTGCTTACTTTCTTCTTTAGATTCTTAAGACCTGTAATTGATAGAGGTTACCTTTACATAGCACAACCACCACTTTACCTATACAGAAAAGGTAAAAATGAAACTTACCTAAAAGATGATGCAGCTCTAAGTACTTTCCTAATCGAACACGGTATAGGAAACTTTGAGTTTACAGGTATGGGTACAAATGATCTACTTGATATGTTTAAAATCGTATCTGCATACAGAGCTATGCTTTCAAGCTTAGAGAAAAGATACTCACTTGTAGAAGTTATCAGACACCTAATAGAAAATGACTCTTTAGTTAGTCTATCTCATGAAGATATGTACAATGAAGTAGAAAAATTCTTAGATGTTAAAGGTTTCAATATCCTAAACAAAACTGTATCAGAAGAAAGTATCCACCTATTTGTACAAACAAATGAAGGTCTAGAAGAGCTTATCATAGATGATGAACTGTTTGCATCTCCATATTTTGGTGAAGCTAGCTACCTATTTAAAAAGTTAGGTGAAAGAGATCTTTCTACTTTTGGTGATAGAGATATGATAGAGGTACTTGAAGATATTGAAGCAAGTGCTAAAAAAGGTGCATATATCCAAAGATATAAAGGTCTTGGTGAGATGAATCCTGAGCAGTTATGGGAGACTACTATGACTCCTGAGCAAAGAAGGCTTTTAA
>JAYEKV010000131.1:0-4738 GCA_034716855.1 Campylobacterota bacterium
GGTATATATAAACTATACGACAATAAAAAATTCTTTGAAATAGAGTTTGCTGAAAAAATAAGTGAAGATGAGATTCAATTTGTAGAACATATAATCAAAGAATCTTTTGATATGTCAAAAAGTATAAAAATAAAAAAACCAATAATTAAAAAAGATGATATATTTATAAATTGTGATCATACAGATGAACTTGCTTTGATGAAACTTGAAACAAAAGATCAAAAGGGGCTATTTAGTTATGTAGCAAAAGTGTTTGATGATTTCAATATCGAGATAAACAGTGCAAAGATACAATCACACAACAGCAAGGCAAAAGATCTGTTCCTTATATCTAAAAACGGGCACTTTTGTACCAATAAAGATAAGATATCAGATATCCTTACTTCCTAATAAAAGTAACTATAATTTTACAAATAAGAGCTACTCACCCAATACAGAATTTATACTGTTTTGAGTAGTTGTCTTCATAGTATTTGCCTGAGTTTCTTCCCAGCTTTTCAGACCAACAACAGCTGCAACACCTATAACTACAAAAAGTAAAGTTACAAGAATCTTATCCATTGCACCTTTTTGAGACCATAATCTTCTTCTTATAAAACCATACATAATATCTCCTATAGAACTATTTGTTACTTAATTATTACATAAATTTTATAAGTTTCTCTAATAGTCTATATGAAATTAGGTGCATCATTTGCAAAAAGTATCAAATCTCCAAGGTGTGTTTCTTCAGAAAGTATATCTTGTAGTTTTGTTTTATCTTCAACTATTACAGCTTTATTTTTTTCAAGAACCTTCTCAAATAGCTTACTATTCAAGCTTCCAGTAACAATCACAAGATCAAACACTTCATCAACAGCTTTTATAAACTCTACATTTGCTTCCATTGTAGACTCTACAATACCAGGAGTTACTATAACCTTCCTACCATCATGGGTAGCAGCTATATTTACAGCTTCTAACATACCTTCAATATTTCCATTGAAACTGTCATCAAGTATCAACTTTCCACCAACTTTAGAGAAGTGTAGTCTATGTTCTACAGGCTGTAACTTATGAAGTGCTAACTTTATCTCATCTATACTCATACCCAGTTTTTTTGCCATAAGAACTACTGCTGTTAGATTTATAGCATTGAAACTTCCTAGAACTGGTGCATGAAAATGTTCTGTATTACCATCTATTTGTATATCAAACCATATACCGTTTAGATCACTTCTTGTGATATTAAGACCATCTGGAAACTTAGTGATAGTATCATACTTTAAAATAGGAACACTATCATGTACAAAAGCATGTGTAAGCCTTGGAGATTTTAATATCTCCATCTTTGTATGAATAATATTGTCAAGTGTTTTAAAGTACTCTATATGTTGCTCACCAACACTACCTATAATGGCATACTGAGGTTCTAAGAAATTCGTAATCTCCTCTATATCTCCTCTTTGTCTAGCACCAGCTTCTGCTATATAGATCTCAGTACCATTTGGCAGGTCACTGTTTACATCTTTTACTATTCCAGCTATTGTATTAACACTTCTTGGTGTCATATAACAGTTATATTTTGTAGCCAAAACTTGATGTAGATAGTTTTTTATAGATGTTTTACCATAAGATGCAGTTATTCCTACTATTTGTAAACCTGAGTGAGTATTTAACTGATTTTTTGCTTTTGCTTTATAGTTTATAAAAAACAATTTTTCTAATGCAGTAGTTATCCCATATGTTATAAACAACGGTAAAAACAACCCTAAAGAACTACTTTGACTAGCAACTACCAAAGCATCAATAGCAAAAGTAGTAAATAGAAGTATAAGTAAAAATCTTTTTACACGACTTGTCAAAACTAAAGATTTATCAAGATTCTTATTCCAAAAGAAAAAACTTGTTAGATATAAAAGGTAAAAATAGATATTGAAAAACAATTCAGGGAGGATATAATAAAACAAAAAAGGTGTAGCAAAATATACTATATGCCACTGCTGTTTGTGATGTTTTAATATAACTCTTTCTATCTTATAGTTATACCACTGTAGGTTGGTGATCATATACCACCCAAGACTCATAATTACTAAAATATGTGTAAAAATATCAAAATATTCCATATAACTTCCTAACTGTTATTTTGTATTAATTTGGATTATATCACAAATATCTTTTGAATTTTTAATAAAAAAGTAGTGATCACCATCATAAGCTTTAAAAGAACTATTTTTTATAAGTGAGTGGATAGTCTCTCCAGAGCTTAAAGATGTAGCAGTATCCTCTTTACCCCAAAAGATAAGAGCATTTTTATAAAAACCTTTAAAGTACTCACTAAAGTCCTCATCTACTACATTTTTAAAGGTTTCATACATATTTTGACTCATATTGTCCACATCTTTAGATCTAAATGATTTTGTGATATTTTTAAGACCTAGTATATTAAAAAACTTAGCCATTGCTATTTTGAACTTCACTTTTGTAGATTTTCCCTCTATTATCCCGGCACTACTTAAAAGTACAAGAAGTTTTGGCATAAGTGTAGTTGCAACCTTACCACCAAAAGAATGCCCTGCTATTACTGCATCATTTGGTTTTATATTAATATTTTCTAAAAATATCTTCATAATATTTGCATAGTCAATTGTAGTAAGGGTATAATTATTGTCAGACTTCCCAAACCCTGGCATATCTATGTATATATGTTTGAACTCTTTAAGATCATTGCCAAAAGCTTGTTTCATTATATCTTTGTTACTTCCCCAACCGTGTAGAAATACAATAGTATCTTTTTTATCACTATTTACTATCTCATAACTTATATTAAAATTCTTACCGAAATAATCTACTTTTTTTAGTGCCATACCCTACTCCAAAATCTCACTAAAATCAAGATAAAAAGTAGTACCTATATCTTTTTGTGAGTCTATTTTTATCTGTATTGTATTTTTGTCACAATACTCTTTTACTATATTAAGACCCAATCCTATACCGTTGCTTAGGCTATTTTCTTGATAGTACTTATCAAAAACATGAAAAAGATTTTTTGTATCTATACCAATTCCGGTATCTTTTATACTTAGTACCTTATTGTTTAGTTTTATATCTATTGAGCCGTTTGCTTTATTGTATTTTATAGCATTTGAGATAAGATTGTCTATCATCTTCTCAAAGCCATTTTTATCTGCATTTATTATAAGTGTAGTAGTTGTGTAGTTTATAGTTATATCATTTTTTATATCATCAAATTTTCTAAGTGATTTAGATATAACCTCATCTATATTAAAAGGCTCATGAGTTATGCTGTCTATTTGTTCTTTTATTGTATATTCCATTTGATTATAAAGATTTAAAAGATCATCACACGCTTCATCTATTCTATTTATTCTTTTTATATTTTTCTCATCAGTTACTTTTTTTTTAAGCATTTTGTTGTTTAGTTGGATAGTAGCTACTGGAGTGTTTAACTCATGTAAAGTTTCTTTCATAAGAGATTTTATTTTGTCTTCACTTTTAAAAAGAGACTCCAAAAGCTGTTTACTTAAAAAATAGTATAATGCAGTTCCAAACAGTATCAAAAAAATAGTTATAGGATAAAATGTATCTTGGTCAAAACCAAACTTTGAAGTTATGATATTATTAGCAATAAGTACTAGTAATATTGTAAATACAATAACTATCATATTAGATACAAGAAAATCTCTATGCTTAATATTCAATCTTATAGCCTACATTTTTTATATTTGTTACTTTAAAGTCATTTTCATCATCAAAAAGTTTTTTTATATGATTGACATATACTCTTATAGAGCCTTCACTATACTCTTGGTCTGTATTCCAAAGTTTGTCTATGATCATCTCTTTTGATACTATAGATTTGTTGTTTTGATAGAAAAGTTCAAAAAGTTCCAAGGCTTTAAGACCGAGCTTTATATCACTACCATCTTTTGTAACTGTTTTAGTATCAAAATTAAACTCTATATCTTTTATTGTTACAGTGGATTGTTTAAGGCATCTTTTCATCAAAGACTCTATTCTAAGTATTAGTTCATCCATATCAAAAGGTTTCGTTAGAAAATCATCTGCACCGTTTTTAAAACCCTCTTTTAAAGTCCCTTTGTCTTTGTAAGAAGTTAAAAAAATAGCAGGTGTATTATCATCACTGTCTCTTAGATCATTTAACAGATCAAGTCCACTTATATCCGGTACATTTATATCCAACAAATAAAGATCATATCTGTTTTCATAAGTGAGATTAAGAAGTTCGTGAGAAGTTGTAACATGAGTGATATCATACTGCTCAAACTCCTCAAGATAGTCCACTAAGGTTTCACTAAAAAGCTCATCATCTTCAAGTAATAATATCTTAATCATCTCTATACCACTATTTAAACTCTTTGAAGTTTTGTCTTATACCGTCATATATTATAACAGACACACTATTTGCTATATTTAAACTTCTTGCGTCATTTGTCATAGGTATATTTACACAAGATTCTTTATGTTGATTTAGAAGTTCTTCTGGAAGACCTGCATCTTCTCTTCCAAACCACATATAATCCCCTGTTTTATAATCAGCTTCAAAGTATGGAGTATCTGTTTTTGTAGTAGCAAAAAAATGATTTGAATCATTTGAGTTCTTTTCCCAAAACTCTTCAATGTTTTCATACTCATACAGTTCAAGATCAGACCAATAATCAAGCCCTGCCCTTCTTAAAGCTTTTTCAGTTATCTCAAAACCGTATGGCTTTATAAG
>JAYEKV010000132.1:0-4734 GCA_034716855.1 Campylobacterota bacterium
GTTACACCCATATTACTTAAGGTCATTTTTAATTTTTTGAAATCTTTTTTATACTCGCCCTCATTGAACTGCTCTTTACATTTACTTTCATTTACCACAAATGGTATCTTTGCACTTACTAGTGAATCTTCACCAAAGTACTGCTTATAAAAGCAAGTTATCATATTTTTTGCTGCATATGGGTATGAAGCACTTAAGCTGACAGGTCCAAACATATATCTTACATCCCTATTTGCTTTAAGATATGCACCTATTCCAAACCATAGATAATCTAACGCCCTGCTTCCCCAGTATTTTGGTTGAACAAAGCTTCTTCCAAGCTCTATAGAGTTTTGTAAATATGGATCAAACTCTTTGTTCATATCAAAAAGTGTAGAGGTGTAAAACCCTTTTTTACCGTAAGTTTCCATCACATATTTTGAGTTTACTATTCTGTAAGCACCTACTATCTCAAGCTCCTCCTCATCCCAAAGAACTATATGTTGGTAGTATTTGTCATATTTATCTATATCTCTTTTCTCATTCACACCCTCTTGAACTTTTCTAAAAGAGACCTCTCTTAATCTACCTATCTCTTTTATAACTACCGAATCTGGTTTATGATCATACAGATATATCTTTTTACCATCTTTTGTGCTTCCAAGAAGTGAAGAGTCCTTAAGCTCTTTTTTTAACTCTTTTCTATTTTCCGGATGGGCTATTGGATTTTGTGTTATAAAGAAAGATTTTTTTCCTTTTTTTAACCCATAGAGGTGTTTTTTATAAAGGTTTACAGTATATGCTTCACCTAATCCTTTAGGGATAATATTTTCATAAGGGATTATGTTTCCTATTCTCAAAGAGATGATCTTGTCTTTTTTCTTAAACATCTCATCTGATAAAAGTATGGTTGAAAATGTTTTATTTAAAATAGAAAGGGTATAAAAAGTCTTTGAGTTTTTTCCGTCTACTAGTATAGGAAGTATGGGAGACTGGGTTCTTTTTGCGAACTTTAAAAAGCCTTTCTGCCAAGCACCGTCTCTCACACCTTTTGGTGTAACACGGCTTACTTCACCTGCTGGAAATACTATAACAACCTCTTCATTGTTCAATGAATCATATATTTTTTGAATATTTTGCTTGTTTTGTCTTGATTTGAAGTTGTCTACTTTTATAAAAAGACTCTCCAATGGTTTAAAACCTGATAGAAAATCATTTGCAATTATCTTAACATCTTTTCTTACACTTCCTACAAGTTTTAAAAGCGATAAAGCATCTAAGGCACCCAATGGGTGGTTTGCTACTATTACCACTTTACCTGTAGATGGGATATTTATAATCTCATTGCTTGAATATCTAAAATCAAAATGAAAGTATTCTAAAACAGCATCTACAAAGTCAAAACCCTCTAGATGCTCATTGTGTTTTAAAAATTTGTTGATCTTCTCTTCATGGATAACTTTTTTTGCTATTTTAAACAGAGACTCTTTTATCATAGGTGATTTAGTATTGAGTCCTGGAAATTTATTTACTATCTCTTTTTTTATATCGATCAAATATCAACCTTAATATATTTGTTTATTTTTAAAGTGGGTTGTGCTGTCATCATTTACTTCACTATAGTTACCCCACTGTAAAAGTTTTAGTATATTTTCCTGCTGTGATCTATCACTCTGCTTTCTTCTATTTCCCATACAAAAAAAGAGTCCAGATAGTTTAGAAATTTGTACATAACTGATATTTAGTATAATTCGCTGGCTTTAAGTTCAGATGAAGAGTTCATAATATCTGCTAAGATTTGTCTATGTTTAAAAGTTTGATCCAAACCTTGAAATTCCGCTTTTAATCTTTCAATTGCTTTTGCTTTTACTTCATACGGTGCTTCACTTGTTTGATAAGTTTCTAGTTTTTTTATAAATACTTCTCTTGTCATAATAGTTCCTAATGTTTTGATGATGTTATTATAAAAATAAGGGATTACAAAAGAGTTACATTCATAAAGAGAAAAATTATAATTTGTAATCATTATAAAATTCTATTGAGCTATAATATCAAAATCAAGGAGGCTCTTATGAATCTTTATATAGATTTTGGAGGAACAAACTTTCGTTACCAAATCAACAATAATAAAATAAAAACTTTAAAAAGCAAAGATATTAATCTAAAAAACTTTTTAGACCATATAATTTTAAAAAATAAAATAAAAAACATATCTATCTCTTTTGCAGGTCATGTACACAATGGTTCTATAATATCATCACCAAATATAGAGATAGAGCCATTTAACTTAAAAAAGTACCTTTTTAAAAATCACGGCATAAAATTAAAAATAGACAACGACCTCAATTGTGCCGCACTGGCAGAGTATAAAAACAAAAAAGCAAAAAATATGGCTGTTTTTTATATAGGTACCGGTTTTGGGGCTGCTTTTATAAATAACGGCAAGATTATAAAAGGGGCAAATAATCTAAGTGGTGAAATTGGTCATATACCTTATAAAAAGACACCCTTTAAGTGTGGATGCGGCAGAGATGATTGTTTGGAGCTTAGCGTAAGCGGAAGTGGACTTATTAAGTGGTGTAACTATTATAATATAAATATGAAATATGCAAGAGTTGATGAACTCGAAAAGCTAAATTCTAAAAATGGCAATATAATACTTAAATATTTCTATGGCGGCTTGTCACACGCTTTTCATACTACTTTAAATCTCTTTGACTATGACCAATTAGTGCTTGGGGGAAGTGTTGGAGCTAATAAATATATAAAAAAATATTTACAAAATCAGTTTAAATATTCATCATTTAATAAAAACACACTTGATATAACTATATCTACCATAAAAGAGGGAAGCTTAGAGGGTGCTAAACTACTCTAAAGTCTCTCTTATTTTTTTAATAAGTTTATTTAACTCTTTTATTTTTTTAGAAGAATCTTTATCTTTTTTTTGTTCTAGGTTATCTAGATGATCATATAGTTTTTCTAAAGTTTTCTTTAACTGTTTCTTTTTATCTTTCTCATCCGACTTTAAAAGTTTTTTTAATTTTTTTATCTCTTTATCGTTCATGTTTACTCTTATGTATAATTTTTGAAATATTATGAATTTTGGGTTACAAAAGGATTACATAAGGGCATCTCTAAATGTAATTGGTATGTCATTATACTTCAATAAAATATTGTAAATTTTACATGGAGTTAAAATATGAAAACATCACTACTTTTTGGAATCCACTGCCACCAACCTATAGACAATTTTGACTGGGTTATCTTTGATGCTATAGAAAAGTCTTACAAACCTTTTTTTGAAACATTGGAAAATTTTCCTCAGTTTAAATGTTCTGTTCACTTTAGCGGTTCTCTTTTAGAGTTTATAGAAAAAAACGACCTAGAGCTGTTTAATCTTATGAAAAAACTAAGTGATCAAATAGAGTTTTTCAGTGGCGGCTTCTATGAGCCTGTTCTGGCATCAATCCCCTCAAAAGATAGAATAGCACAGATCAAAAAACTTAATAGATATATAAAAAAACACTTCAACCAAACACCAAAAGGTCTATGGCTAACTGAAAGAGTATGGGACAACAGCATAATCAAAGATATAAAAACCTGCGGTATAGAGTATGTGATGGTGGATGATTATCATATCAAAACAAGTGGTTTGGAAGTAGATACTATAAATGGTTACTTCTTAACAGAAGAGGGTGGTGAGAAAATAGGACTATTCCCTATAAACCAAAGTTTAAGATATGCAATCCCTTTTTACAGCTTAGAAGATACGAACAAACTTATAAACGATATGCATAACGAGTCAGGTAAAAATGCAGCGATAATATTCGATGATGGAGAAAAATTTGGTATCTGGCCAAACACCTATGAAACAGTATATGAAAAAAAATGGCTTGAGGACTTTTTCACACAAACCCTTGAAGATAAAAATATAGAGGTTCAAACTTTTAAAGAGTACTACAGTTCAAATAAGCCTTTGGCACTAACATATCTACAAACTGTATCATACTTTGAGATGGGTGAGTGGTCACTAAAAGCAGATGATACACTAAAATTAGAGCAGATGCTAAATGAAAATGAAGATAATCTAAAATTCTTAAGAGGTGGTACTTGGAAAAATTTCTTTACAAAATACCAAGAGAGTAACTGGATACATAAAAGAGTTTTGGAACTATCAGCTAAACAGATTGAAAACAACAACTATAAAGAAGCACTTTACAAAGCACAATGCAACGATGTACTTTGGCACGGTGTATTTGGAGGTATCTACCTTCCAAATCTAAGAGATAATGCTTATAAATATATCATTGAGTGTGAAAAACTTTTAGATAATAAAAAAGAGAGATTAGATATTGACCTAAACGGCTATGATGAGTATAAGTTTATTACAGATGAAATTCTTACTATCATCTCAACAAAACAAGGTGGTCAAATATTTGAGCTTGATCTTGTTAAAAACAACTACAATCTTCAAAATACACTTACAAGATACAAAGAATCATACCATGAAAATATAGAGATAGAAGATGAATCAAAAAAGCAGTCTGATAATTTAAAAACTATCCATGACAATACACTTAAAGTATCTCAAGAGATCTCTTTGGACTACGACTGGTATCTTAAAAAATCTGCAATAGATCATGTAGTTCCAAGTGGTATATCTGTAGAGCAGTTTGCATCAAATAGATTCAAAGAGCTGGCAGATTTTACTAACCAAGCTTTTAAAGTAAAAAAATCATCAAAAAAACAGTT
>JAYEKV010000133.1:0-4732 GCA_034716855.1 Campylobacterota bacterium
AAAATAAGATTTTATTTTGTTGGCGGGGTGATAAAATATTCACAAAACCTAGATAGTTTTATGAACATAACTATTTTGAGTATTGTTTTTAGATTCATTAAAAGTATCCATCAATAAGTTAGATAACCTTGTAAAATGTGAATTATTTATATTTTTACATTCAACTATACCTAGCGATACAGTACAAATCCCTTTTGGGTTTCCATTATGTTCTATAGAGTGCATTTCTAATTGATTATTAAAGTCATCAATAACTCTCATTGGCTCATCTTCATTATAGATAAAACCGGCAAATTTATGATTTTCCAGCTTTATAAAAAAGTTATTGTTAATTTGTCCATACGATTCATTTTTAATTTCAAAAACTTTTTCAATTAGATTATCTGCATCATGATGACTGTGATGATAGATATATTCATCATAATTGTCTATCTCACCCATATAAAACAATACAGATCTCTCTTCTTTATTGTTATTGGCTATAACATTGTAATAATAATTCTCAAGCTCATTTAGCTGTGTATTATATTCTGATCTACTTAACACTGCCATTTTACTATTACTTCTCATAAAATACTTATTAAATGTTTTAAGTAGTTCTTCATTTAATGTACTTAATAAATCATCACTCAACTCACCTTCAAGTGAATGAAGCATCATATTGTTATTAGCTCCTAACAATTTTACTTTTAACTCAGGGTGATTTTTCAAGTGTTCACATACTGTATTACAAACCATTTGATATCCTTTTATGCTTATCTGTTAGTATATTATATGGTATTGGTATTATATTTCTCTAATAGAAATTTTAGATCTAAACATTTTATAAATATTCTATTTTAAGAATAGTTTGTTACAAAAAAGCGACAATTATATTTTTAAAGTATGTTTTTAAATATAACATATACTAATTTCGTTCTTACCCCCCCACAAAAGAAAATTTATAGAAACTTTTAAATTGACATATAAATTATTTTAATTAGATATTTGACTAGTGGTTTTGATAATTAAAGAGAGTAATATTAAATATAGTAATTAATATTTAAATTTAAGTGATTTTTAATCATATTAAATAAATTTATTTTTATTTTTGCAAAATTTATTTCCAATAAGCTTCATAAAAGAAGCTTATTTAACAGTTGCGGCAATCTCTCCAAATCTTACTTTTGTATTTATTTTATTTTCCAACTCTACGAAATCTTTTTCCCAAAATACAAGAACAGTAGAACCCATCTCAAAATATCCAAGGCAGTCGCCTTTTTTGATATGAAGATCATCATATGTAAATACTTTAGTATTAAAAACATCACCGTTTGTTTCTACTAGTGGCTCAAAAGTGAATTTCATCTTACCTACATTTAAAGCTCCCACATAAACCATATAAAAGATCTGACCCTCATCGGTTTTGCACTCAACTATAACTCTTTCATTTTCAACAAAAAGTGAATCCTGTTTATTTAAATAAGTAAAGTTTACAGGATAAAGTTTACCGGGTACATGAATAAGCTTTGTTATTTGGCAGTTATAGATACTATGATATCTATGATAATCTTTTGGACTTAAATAATAGTTTACATAATCTCCACCGTCCATCTTTTGAAGATTTGATTCATCTATCTCATTAGTTAAAAGCTCACCTAGACTGTAGCTCATCCCTTTTATCTGAAGTACCGTATCTCCTTCTATATCTCCTTGCTGAGTCACAAAGCTGTCAGCAGGAGCTAAAAAGTTGTTTAAAGAGCCATCAAAACTTCTAGGCACTCTTAATGCTCTTGTAAAAAGTTTATTAAGTGTTTTATAACTAGCAGGGTCATTAAAATCACTCATATCAAGCCCTAAAAGCTTTACATAACCGTTGTTTATTATACTTTGTACAAAAGGTGGGAACTCTTTTGTAGCTATCTTGTGGAATATATTTGAGATCTTATTTGTAATATGCACTGTTTTTCTCCATTTATTTTATATATTGTTTGGTATAAAAAGGTAAAGTTTACCTTTTTGTTTCATTCTTCCTGCCAACTCTTCTGCCATTTTACCGTTTCCAAAAAAGAAATCGGCTCTTATTTCACCTTTGATTGCACCACCCGTATCTGCTGCAACCATAAGCTGTCTTATTGGTTTACCCTCAATTGGTTCAGTAGTATCTATAAATACAGGATACCCTAAAGGGATATAGCTTCTATCAACTGCAAGGTTTCTATTTGCTACAAGTGGTACTCCAAGACTTCCCGTAGCTGTTTTATCGCTTAGTCTAAAAAAGATATAACTGTCGTTTAGATTTAACATCTCATCAACTTTTGAAGGATTCTCTTTAAGCCACTTTCTTATGGTCTGTAAAGATATATCCTCTCTTGAGATATACCCTTTTTCTATAAACTTTCTACCTATACTATAATATCTTCTGCCGTTTTGAGCAGCATATCCTATATTGATGATATTGCCGTTTTCAAGCTGTACTTTCCCGCTTCCTTGTATATGTAAAAAGAAAAGATCTATCTTATCAGACACATAACAAATAGGCTCTAAAGCTTTATTTTGACCGTTTTCTATCTCTTCTCTATTACTGTAAGGTATAACTTTATTACCTACAACTTTACCTCTTAGCCTATACTTTTTAAGCTGAGGGTATACACTTGAAAGGTCAATTGTTAAAAGATCATCAGGTTTTTTATATACGGGATATTTGTACTTTTCACTTTTTTCAAAGCTTCCGTATAGTATTGGTTCATAATATCCGGTTATAAGTCCCTCATCCTCTTTTTCATCACTTATTAACTGATATGGAGTAAAGTTTGATCTAAAGAACTCTTTTGATACTGAAAGATCAAGAGCTTTTTCACATACCTCTTTTAAATTCTTGTATCTTTTTGCCCTTTGACAGTCTTTTTTAAAAACTTCAAATGCCGTTTCAAGATCATCTTCATCAAACCCTTCCATATCACTCCATGATACTTTTAAAAGGTTGGCTTTTGATATATCCTCTTTTTTTACATACACTTTTTCACAACAGGTATAATACAAAACCCCTGCAAAAAATATCACCAATACACTTAAGTATCTCATCTATTACTCAACTAACTCTTTTTTTAATTTTTCTTGGTTTAGCTTCAGTATTGTTTGTTTTTTGATCTGTTCAAATCTTTCATCATCACTCTTAAGCTCTTTTTTCATCTCATCTTCTGAAATATTTTCTATTTTCATTTTGTAATATTTCAGCTCTTTTTTTGTCATCTTTCTTTTTAAGATCTCTGCTAGTTGATCTTCCTCTAGTAATGTTCCTACTAGTTTTTTTATATCTTTTTTTAGTTCGTTTGTAAATTTATCCATTTATCCATCCTTTTAGTTTTTCTATATCATTGTAGCTTGTCATATCCAAGTGTATCGGAGTAATTGAAGCATAGTTTGCTTTTATAGCTTCAAAGTCACAACTTTTAGCTTCATTGCTTTGCCAAATAAGAGGGTGAAGACCTATCCAGTATACCTCTTCCCCTCGTGGGCTTTTATATCTGTGACAGTCGTTTCCATACTCTCTATATCCAGCATTTGTTATCTTTAGACCTTGAAACTCTTTTAAAGAACAAGGTGGTATATTTATATTTAGAAGCTTTCTTTCCCCTAAAGGAAACTCACCTTCAAGTACTTTTTGTACCACATCCACTATAACCTTACAAGCGACCTCATACTCCCAAGTATCTTTCTCTATACCGTTTAGATCGTTAAATACTTGAGAAATAGCAATAGCAGGGATACCTTGAAGTACAGCTTCACTAGCACCTGCAACAGTACCGCTGTAAGTTATATCTTCACCCATATTAGAACCTACATTTATACCGCTTACAACTAGATCAGGTCGTTTATCATCATCAAAAAGATTGTTAAGTCCTACAAAGACACAATCTGTAGGAGTACCGTCATCCATCTTGTAAAAATTATCATCTACGCCTATTAGCTTCATAGGACGAGTTAGGGTCATACTGTGAGAAGATGCCGATTTTTCTTCAGCCGGAGCAACTATAGTAAGATTTGCTATTGGTCTTAGTGCTTCTATAAGCTTTTCAAGTCCTAAAGCGTCCCATCCATCATCATTTGTTAAAAAAATATTTTTCCTATTCATTTTGGGATTATACTATAAATTTGGTTAAATTCCTAAAATCATTTAATTATACAAATTGGATAAGTTATGGTTATTATTTGATTACTATATGATTATTTTAACTTCTTTAAGCATATATTAATAATATATCATATAAACTTTCTTTATAGCCAAACTTGCTGTGAAGCAAGGACGGAAAGCTGCGGGTCTTAATTTAAGATAGCCGGGTTGCACAATATTTCTTATTTAGACAACTGACTAACTAAAATTATCACTCCATGATAAAACCTTTAAAAGGATGGATGATGAAATTTATTTTTAAAAACGAAAAATCTTTATACAACTTTAATACAAAACCCATAGCACATGATGGTTTAACTCATAATAATTGGAGTTTTTCAAAAAGACAAAACGAATCTCTTTTTGGCAGTCTTTTAGTGGCTGTAGTTATAAGCCTGATTGTTTACTTTACATTCTTGATATAAGAGACTTTAAGTCCCTTATATCCTAATCTACCAATATCCAGAAACTATCAGTTGCTGTTACTTCTGTAGCTCTTGGTATTGCTGTTGTTATATCTGCGTCATTTTGTGGTGCGTACAGATACCAAGTACCTGATCTATATAACCACATATAATG
>JAYEKV010000134.1:0-17618 GCA_034716855.1 Campylobacterota bacterium
TATAGTAACACCCCTTTCTTAACGGAAAAAAGGTAAACAAATGAACAATATTAAAATGATACATGGTATTGATTCACTTTACTATTTTTGTGAATCAAATGATAATTACGATAACTTATTTTTAGATATATTAGACCAAATAGAAGATAAAAAAGGTATCTTTGAAAAGAAAGATATTGAGTATGAAAATAGTGATATAAATATACACATAAAAGATACACCACTTAACTATCTTGGTAAGGCTGAGGGCTTTTACTGGTTTAAAGATATAAACGAGTTTTTTAAAATAGGATTTAAAGATTATAAATCAAACAGAGGTTTAAATGATATAAGGGTACAGCTACAAGCTAACGGTATATATAGTATAGGTATAAAAAGCATAATATCATTTATCAATGATGATCTACTAAAAGATTATGTAAGCGGTTACAATCCAATAACAAGAGCTGATCTAAATACTTTTATACAACATGACTTTTCTTTTATAAATAAAGAGATGTTTGTAACTAGAAAAAGAAACTATGCAACTATAAGTGAGATAGGAAACCATAAATCATTACAAACTATATATGTAGGTAAAAAACCTTTCTTACTTCGTATCTACAATAAAAAAGAGGAACTTAAAAAAAGCAGTAAAAAAGAGCTTATGTATGAGTACTTCTCAAACAATGGATTTGATATAGAAGATCATATCTTCAATATTGAGTTTGAGCTACATAGAACACATTTAAAGCATTACGGTATAACAACTGTAGATGATATTCTTTTAAATGCTTCTAGTATGTTTAAAATGGCAATGGATGATATAAGACTTATAGATATATCAAACATAACTGATAACGATATAAAGAACAACTCTAAAAGTAGAGCCGATACACTTCCTATATGGGAAGATATCAAACAAAGCTATACACTAGATAGCTTCTTACAGTCCTCTATACCGTTAGAGAGAATAAAAAGAAAAATATCAATATATGATGATACAAAGTTTGAATCTGAAATGATAGCATTACTTAGAAGAGCATTTATAAACAATCTTCAAATTATGCCACATCACTTAGACGGTTATTACTTTAAAGCTAAAGACTCACTAACAAAGACCACTACAGATAAACAGATGAATAAAATATATGAGGAGCTTCCAAACTATATTAACCCTGCAACTGGTAAAAAAGAAAAAGCAAGAGTACTTGAAGACGGTACTATCATAAATCCTGTAAAGGTTGTAAGTGTTAAAGAGCTAAAAGATTATGACCTACTTATATATCTTGATAAGCTAACAAATAATAAAGGATTATCAGATCATGATAATAACCTTTGGAGCATTGCATATAAAGAAGCTATGAATAGAGATTTAATACCAGTACTAAAAAGCGATGAGTCTAGATCAAAGGGTAAGTCATGATAGATATGGAAAATATAAACCTCATTAAAAATATAGCAAATGATCTTGAAGTAATAAAAAAATCTCTTTCATCAATGCAAACAAAAAGGTGGCTAACAGTTGCCGAACTATCAAAGTATCTTGGATATTCTAAAGATAGAATATATAAATTTAAAGAATCTACATTTATTGAGAATCTTCACTTTTATAAAAAACAAGGTAAAATCTTATTTGATAGAGTTGCAATTGACGAATGGGTAGTTTGTAAGGAAAAGACAAATGAAATTAATCAATCGCAACGGCAAATTGTGGATAACATTTTATCATCAGTCAAAGAGATATAGAAAGTCTTTAAAGCTTGATGATACAAAAGCTAACCGTAAAATAGCCGAAAACAAAATAATCCCTCAAATAGTTCATGAACTAAATACGGGGGAGTTCTTTAAAAATGACAATGTTAAAAAAGTACCAACAGTTGAAGAGTTCGCAAAAGTATCGTTTGAGATACATAAAGCACATAGAAGAGAACTAACTCAAAAGAATCATCAAAGAGTTTATAACTTCTATATTAAACCTTACTTTGCTAAAAAGAAACTAGATGAGATTAAACCCTCACAAATAGCTTCTTGGCAAAATAAGATGCTAGAAACTCAATCAACTAAAAGTTTATCTTTGATCAGAGCTGTATTTAATGTAATATTTAATGATGCAATAGTAGATGAAATAATTGTAAAAAATCCATTGAAGCTTATTAAAAAACCAAAGAATCAACCAGTAAGAGAAATTAATCCTTTTACCCTTGATGAGATAAATAAGATTTTATACTATATGGATGATAAGGTTAAAATATTCTTTGCAATAGGTTTTTATACTGGTATGAGAGTAGGAGAGATCATATCTTTAAAATGGAATGATATTGATCTTGAAAATAAAACTATCAGTATACAAAGAGCTAAAAGGCAAGGGATAGAATCCAAGCCTAAAACTGAATCAAGTATAAGAACTATAGATATTATAGATGTGCTTATTCCATATATTGAGAATCATCTAAGATATAAACTTGATACTAGTGAATATTTACTAAATAGTCATTATAAAAAGCCTTACTCTGATAGTATAGCTATGTCAAGATATTGGAAGCAATTATTAGAACGGCTAGATATACCATATAGAAACCCTTATCAAATGAGACATACTTTTGCAAGTATGATGATATCAAACGGTGAAGATGTTTTATGGGTTAGTAAAATGTTAGGTCATACAACTTCTGCTATGACTCTAAATAAATATGCAAGATATATTGAGAATAAAGATAAAAAAAGAGGTACTTTTTTACTCGCTTCATGATTGTATTCTAGTGACACATTAGGACACAAATTTGGGCACACTACAAAAAAGACAGACTCTAAAAGCCTTTAAATAAAGGGCTTTGGAGATGGTGTATATACTACTATTTATTAGTATAACATTTTATATCAAACACCCTTAAATATTAAAAATAAATAAACATAAAAAATGTTGTTTTATTTTATCGCTCTATAGCCTTTAGATAAGCAATTTCATAAATATTTTATTAGAAAACATTGCATTATGCCATATTTTTTAAGTTTGTTTTAATTTTTAGATAAAGTTTTATTGTATGGTTTACCCCTGTATATACTAGATCTTGTGCTTGCACTCTCTTCGAGAAAACAACATTTTGTATATTTATTTGTCAATAATAGTAATAAAACAACATTTTATAAATCAAGACTTCGTCGTGTGTTGGTTTTTATATTTACTTAAGATCGGAGATTATTATGGCTAAAAAATTACTTGAAATCATGAGAGATAAAATTAGATTTAAACATTATAGTATAAGAACAGAACAAGTTTATTTACATTGGACAAAGAGATATATCCTTTTTGTCCTCGTACCTGCGGGATTTCATCATAATAAACGACATCCAAAGGATATGGGAAAGTAGAAATTGAACAATTTTTAACACATTTAGCAACAGTACAAAAAGTAAGTCCAACTACTCAGAACCAAGCATTTAATGCTATTTTATTTTTATATCGTGAAATACTAAATATATCTATGCAAGATCAAAATATTCAAGCTTTAAGAGCACAAGAGAGAAAACACATACCTGTTGTATTAACAATAAGTGAAGTCAAAATCATTATCGCAAATATGACTGGAATTTATCAACTTATGGTAAAGTTAATGTACCCCAAGGGCATTTCCTCCTTTTAGTCAGGGCATATGGTTGTGGTTTGCGTATGAGTGAAGTTTTAAATATAAGACTAAAAGATATAGACTTTGGATTTGATAAACTTTATATATGGGATAGTAAATCCTTAAAAGATAGAACTGTACCACTTCCACTTAAAATAAAAGAGGAACTTAAACTTCAAATAGAGAAAGTAAAAGAGATTCACAAAAATGATATACAAAATGGTTACGGTACGGTTGAGTTACCATACCAACTTGATAGAAAGTTTCCCAATGCTAAAAATGAAACTAAATGGCAATATATTTTTCCTATGAATAAAGTATCAAAAGATCCAAGAAGTGAAGTGATAAGAAGGCACCATATTTTAGAAATGACATTTTCAAGAAATATAAAAAAGTCTGTACTAAAATCAAATATTGATAAAAGAGTAACATCACATATATTTAGACATTCATATGCTACACATCTTTTACAGAATGGTACAGATATTAGATCAATACAGGAATTGTTAGGTCACAAGTCTATTGAAACAACTATGATATACAATTCGTATATTTTGCCTTATGACATTAAGTCATAAGTTTACCTCTACTCTTGTTGTAAAAGAGTTAAATAAAGGTGATATCAAAAGTCCTTTAGATTTTTAGCCGACATAAAAAAGCCCCACCAAAAAGATGAGGCTTTTATCAAAACTAAATCAAACTATTAAAGTATAGCCATAACCTCATGAGCAGCTTTAATAGTTGCTTCTATATCTGTATCAGTCATAGTATCACAGATAAATCCTGCTTCATATTGACTACATGCGAAATAGAATCCTCTTTTAAGCATCTCATTATGGAACTTTGCAAATCTTTCAAAGTCACATTTTCCTACCTCTTTTACATTTACAGGTACAAAGTCACAGAAGAAGAATCCAAACATACTTCCTCTTGTATCTATTTGAAGTGGGATATTATTTGCATCTGCTGCTTCTTTTAATCCTTCTACTAATTTAACCGCTTTTGCATTTAGTCTATCATAGATAGTTGCATCTGCTTTTAGTTTTCTAAGACTCGTAAGTCCTGCCGCCATAGCTACAGGATTTCCACTTAGTGTACCAGCTTGGTATATCTTACCTTCAGGGCTAAGTTGTGACATGATCTCTAAGCTTCCTGCAAATGCTCCTACAGGCATACCAGCACCAATAACCTTACCAAATGTTACCATATCTGGTTTTGTATCTACTATCCCTTGTGCACCTTTAAGCGATGCTCTAAATCCAGACATAACTTCATCAAAGATAAGTATTGCACCATTTGCATCACATAGCTCTCTACATTTTGCCAAGAATGCTTCTGAAGCTGGAACTAGACCCATATTTCCAGCTACTGGCTCTATAATGATACATGCTACATCATTAGATTCTGAAAAACACTTCTCTAACTGTTCAATATTATTATATTCAGTTAGTAGTGTATGTTTGATAAGATCAGCAGGTACTCCAGGAGAACTTGGTGCTCCAAATGTAGCCATACCGCTTCCAGCAGCTACTAGAAGAGAGTCACTGTGTCCGTGGTAGTTACCCTCAAATTTGATGATGTCATTTTTACCAGTAACACCTCTAGCTACTCTTATTGCAGACATAACAGCTTCTGTACCTGAAGATACAAATCTTACCTTGTCTATATTATCAAACATCTCAACGATCTCATTTGCAAGTTCAGTTTCTAAGTTTGTAGGAGCTCCAAAAGATAGACCTTTTTTAACTGTATCCATTACTGAGCTTTCTATATCTGCATCACAGTGTCCAAAGATAAGCGGACCCCAGCTTTGTACGAAGTCAAGGTATCTGTTACCATCCACATCGATCATGTAGCTGCCCTCACCTCTTTCAATAAATGGAGGAGTCCCTATCACACCACCAAATGCTCTAACAGGACTATCAACTCCACCAGGTATTACTTTTTTTGCTTCTTCATAAGCTGCTATACTTTTATCAAACATTTTTTTCCTTCTATATCATCTATTTATATCTATATTTTAAACGGGTATTTTATCTAAAACTTCCTTGTAGAAAATTTTATGCTTATTGCTTATTCATATATTTTTTAGTTTTATTTGTAGCTGTTGCTTCGTATGGATTATCAGGCCAGTAATGTTTTTTATACTTACCCCTTAACTCTTTTGAAACCTCTACATAAGAGTTATCCCAAAAACTTTTAAGATCATAGGTTATTTGGATAGGTCTTGAAGCTGGACTTAAAAGATGAAGCTGTACGGATACTTTTCCTTTTAATACTTTTGGGGTATCACTCATACCAAACATCTCTTGTATCCTTACACTTAAGATTGGGTTGTTTATATCACTATAGTCTATTTTTATATTTGAACCGCTTGGTACTTTTATATGTGTAGGGACAAACTGATCTAAACTTTTTTGTTGTTCCCATGTTAGTTTTGATAATAAAATATCATAAATATCTAAAGACTCTAACTCTTTTACACTTTGAATACCCTCTAAGTAAGGCTCTAGCCATATATCTACACTATCTAAAAGTATTGTATCTTCAAAGCTTGGAAAATCTAACTCACTTTTATGATTAGCTAAAAATAAAACTCTATTTTTAAGTTCTATTGCTTTTTTACTCCAATTTAAAAGACCCAATCCCTCCTGAACTAATAACTCTTTTATCAGATATTTAAAATCTATATTTTTACTTGATATAGCCTTTGACTCCAAGAGTAGATCTAAAAAGAATATATTCTCTTTTATATCAAACTTTTTTGTATCTTTGTTGTACCTTATATGCTCTTTTTGGGTGATGATATGCTTAAAGTGTGTTTTTATATCACTTAGGTTTATAGGCAGTGATTGGTTGATATAAAAAGTTTGATCTTTACCATGTAGATTTGATACTACTAGATACTCTTCGTTAAACAAACTATCATCAAAATCTAAAAATACCCCTTTAGAATTACTAAGTTTATATCTGTTTGTATTCTTTTCTCTTAGCTTTGCCAATCTATCGGGATATCCAAAAAGTAAAAGTACAGATAGTATCTCTTTGTCTACTTTTATATTCCTTTTAAAACTCCCTTTTAACTCTTGTAGTTTTTTTTCATGTTTTTTTGCCTGAATCAAAACTTCATTGGCTATATATCTATTTATATACTTATGATCTATGTCATTCTCAAACAGATGTATAAATCTCTCATATAGATTACTACTTTTATGAGAACTTTTAAATATATCTTTATTCTCACAAAGAGAAGCAAGTATACAGCCCTCATACCCATATCCCATCTCATAAGCTTTTAGTATCATAAAACTAAGCCTTGGATGTGTGGCAAACTTTACTGCTGTATTTCCAAGTTCACTTATACTATATGATCTATCAAGCATCCTTAAGTATTGCAACAGATTAGATGTTTCATCGATAGAGGTTTGTGACGGTATATCAATCCAAGACAACTCTTCAAACTTATCAGCACCCCAAAGTTTTATCTCCAACAATAATGAACTAATATCTACTCTTAATATCTCTGCTTTTGTTGATGGATATAGTATCTTTCCTTTATGCCAAAGCTTATAACACTTACCATGGGTTGTTCTACCTGCCCTGCCTGCTCTTTGTATCGCTGAGTCATTTGAGATAAATTGAAGCTGTAATCTATCCATTGCTTTTGAATAGTCATATATTGAAAGCTTCTCAAGACCTGTGTCTATAACTACCCTTACACCCTCTATAGTTAATGATGTTTGAGCTATATTGGTTGATAGGATAACTTTTCTTTTATCCTTACCATACAGTGCTTTGTCCTGCTCTTTTTTAGAAAGAGCTGAGTATAAAGGGCAAACAGCAATATCACTATCTATCTTTGGTAAAAGTAATTGTTGTAAAGTGCTTATCTCTTTTATCCCTGCTAAAAATACAAGTATATCACCGCTGTCATTTTTTAGTGAGTATAATATAGTTTCAACTAAGATATCATTTATAGTTTTATAATCAGGCTGTTTTTTATCTTTAGATAGATATATATCCTCAACTTCAAATAGTCTACCTTTAGATGTTAGTACGGTTATATCTCCTAAAAGTGTCAAAAGCTCCTGGGAGTTTAGTGTAGCAGACATTATCAATAGTTTTAGATCATCCCTTAAAAGCTGCTGCACTTCCAAACAAAGTGCCAATGATAGATCCGTATTGATAGATCTTTCATGAAACTCATCAAAAATTACAGCATTTACACCCTCTAAACTTTGGTCATCTTGAAGCATCCTTACTAAAATAGCTTCTGTTACTACTAGTATCTTTGTATCTTTTGATCTACAGCTGTCATTTTTGACTATATACCCTACACTATTACCAACTTTTTCTTTTAATAGATCTGCCATCCTTTGAGCAACGGCTCTTGCCGCAACTCGTCTTGGTTCTAACATTATTATCACACCATCTTCAAGCCATGACTCATTAAGCAGCCCTATTGGTACAACTGTACTTTTACCAGCTCCTGGCGGTGCTTGGAGTACTAAAGTGTTATTATTTTGTAAGCTTGTTTTTATCTTATCTATTAGATCATATATAGGCAGTTTATCCATAAGGGAATTATATCTACTTAGATTTAAAAAGCCCTCTTTCTATTTTTATTTGTTATAATCTCCCAATGAAAAAAACTACCTATATAATAATTTTTGCATTTGTTATATCTATACTTATACATTATATACTATTTATAGGGTTTAATAAAATAACTACATCGATACAACCCAAATACCATTCATCAAAGAAAAGTTCAAATATAAACAACAAACCTACAAATATAAAATTTGTAAAAATAAAAGAAAAACCACAACCACAACCTAAAAAACAAGTAGAGGTTAAAAAGGAAAAACAACTTCCTCCAAAAAAAGAGATCAAAAAAGTAATAAAAAACAAACCAATTAAAAAAAATAAAAAGATCATAAAAGATGTAAAAACTATAAAGATACCAAAGCAAGAGACTAAAACAGATGAGATCAAAAAAAGATATATCTTAACAAAAGAGCAAAAAAAGATAATAGAAAAAGAGAAACAAAAACAACTAGAAGAGTATAAAGAGATACAGCAGTTAAAACGACTTGATCCTCTTACAAAAAGCTATATTCAACTTTATGGAAGAAAATATCTAAAGTTCACAGACAATCAAAAAGAATATATAAAAAACAATATAAGCAGCATAGGAAGAATAACTCAAAAATATCTTGTATATCCAGCTATATCTGCCAGAACAAAACAAAGTGGTACAAATATCGTAGAGTTTACCCTTCACCCAAACGGCGATATAACAGACCTTAGACTGACAAACAGTTCAAAATATACAGCACTTGATAAAAACACAATAAAAACTATAAAAATAGCCTACAAAGACTATCCCAAACCAAAAGAGCCTACAAAGATAAAAATATATGTAAAGTATATTTTATACTAAAAAATATTTGCATTAATAGATGAAACCAAATAACCAAGTGGTATCTTATGCTCATATCCTATATCTCCATATTATAATTACATAGTTATTTTCTCATAGGACTGTAGCATTTATTTACTTAGATATATTGATTTGGATCAATGTTTTAATTTTAATAAAAATGTATTATTCCCTTTTTAATTTAAACTAAAGGAATTATATAATGAGTATGTTTTGTTATCAATGTGAAATGAGTACACCAAATGGATGTGGATCAACAGGTGCGGTTGTAGGAACTTGCGGTAAAGATGAAAATCTTACAAAATTACAAGATACAATGATATTTGGTCTAAAAGGTTTAAGTGCTTATAGAGAACATTTAAACGAACTTGATCCATCTTCTACAAAAAATGTAGATGACACGATGAGTGAAACTCTCTATTTTACACTTACAAATGTGAATTTTAATTTTAATGACCATATCAACCAGTTGATGAAAGTTGGAAGTGCCGGAGTAGAGGTTATGGATAAACTGTCAAATGCACACACAAACAAATTTGGTATACCAACACCGGTAGTTGTACCACAAAACCAAGTTGAAGGAAAAGCTATATTAGTAAGCGGTCACAACCTAGATATGATGGAAAAACTTCTAATAGCAACAAGAGATAAAGGTATAAATGTATATACACACTCCGAGATGCTTCCCGCTCATGCATACCCTGAACTTAAGAAATATCCTCATCTAAAAGGAAATGTAGGTAAAGCATGGTTTGATCAAGTAGATTTGATGAAAAGATTTAAAGGTACTTTTGTAGTAAATACAAACTGTATTATACCTCCAAAATCAAATGCTAACTATGTAGATAGAGTATTTACATACAAAATTGTCGGTATTGAGGGTGGTACTCAAATTGTAGATGATAACTTTGATGTACTTATAGAAAAAACACTACAATGTGAAGATACAAATATGGATGATAACCTAACATTAACAACAGGACACCACTATAAGACTATTCTTACCTTGGCACCGCAAATTATAGAAGCGGTAAAAGCCGGTAAAATCAGTCAATTCTTTGTAATTGCCGGTTGTGATGCTCCCGGTAAAGCTGGAAATTACTACAGAGAGATGGCTGAAAACTTACCTGAGGATTGTGTTATCATAACTTCAAGCTGTGGTAAATTCAGATTTAATGATATTGACTTTGGTAATGTTCCAGATACTGAGATTCCAAGATATTTAGACCTTGGTCAATGTAACGATTCTAACGGTGCAGTAGAAATTGCCAAAGCTGTAAGTGAAGCTTTAGATACACCTATAAACGACCTACCAATTTCAATTGTTCTATCTTGGATGGAACAAAAAGCGGTTATCATACTACTAGCATTATTTAGTCTTGGGATTCAAAATATTTACCTTGGACCAAAGCCGCCACAATTTGTAAATGAAGATATTTTTAATTTTCTTGCTGAAAACTTCAATCTTCACCTAACTGGTGATGCAAAAGAAGATCTAGCAAACCTTATTATCAAAAAAACAGCATAAGCTGTTTTTTTGTATAATATTTACTATGATCTATATTACAATTAAATTAATCCATTTATTCTCAATATTTATATACGGTGGTTTTTTATTTACCGACAATCTTATTCTAATGAGAATGCAAAAGACTCTTTCAGTAGAGAAGTACCAAGAAGTTAGAAGTTATTTTGCCAAACTTACAAAAGCAATTGTTCCAAAGGCATTAATAGTAGCTGTAGTTTCCGGACTTTATCTTATACACTCAACTTTTGGAAGTATTGAAGAAAGTGGTTTTAGTAATTTTCAAATACTTCTTTCTGTTAAAGCTATATTAGGATTATGGCTTGGACTTAGAGGTATCTTGCAAGTATTTTTTGGTATACAGCCATTTGTATTTAAAAGCCACAAGTTTCCATTTATTCTTGTTATTATTATAATATTTCTTTCTCAAATTATGCTTGCAGTTTAAACTAACTGAACAACTTAAAAAAAGTCTATAGCACTGTTTTGTTCATTTTTATAAAACTCATAAGAGCTTCTACCTAGATTTTTAGCTTCATCTAAAGCTATATCTGTATTTTTAAACAACTCATCAAGTGTCTCACCATCTTTTGGATATATAGATATACCTACACAGATAGTCTTTTTAAGTGTTTGTTTTGTTGAGTCATCTACAATAACCTCTTGCTTTGCAAAATCATCAATACACTTCTGTGCCAATGAAGATATCTCACTATCATCTTTTACATCCTGCATACATATTAAAAAACTGTTATGATCAAACTTTGTCACAAGGTCTGTATCAGATATATTACTTTTTAATATTTCTGTTAATTTCTTTAATACCTGCACACCTATATCATAATTAAATTCATCAACTACTGCTTTAAACCTGTCAACCTCAATCTTTAAAACTGCAAGTTCAATATTTTCTTTTAAAACTATCGGTGTTAGGTTATTTAGATGAGCTATAAGAAACTTTCTGTTTGGTAAATGTAAAGTATCATCCATAAATGAAGAATCTTGAAGTTTTTTAATTGCAAAGTGATTTATAAGTATACTTCTTAATTCATAAAATATAAAATCTAAATATAATTTATCATTATCTACTTTCTCTTTATATTCTGCATTATTAAATTTAAAGAATATTCTGCCGTTTAACTGATAAGATTTTGAAAAATCAAAACTTAATACAAAAGGTTCTGAGTGTTCATCAAAAGTATTACTGCTTTCATACACAACTTTTTCTACACTTTGTTCTATATCATATGTAGTTATCTTCATTGCATCAGTTTTAAAACTATCTTCAAACCACTTTGCTATAACAGTACATACATCTTCAAAATATTGTTTATGTTTAACAGTGTCTATAAATTCATAAAAATTTATCAATCTATCAAATTCTTTATAAGATATCTTAACCTCTTCTAGATACCTTCTAACACTTTCTATCATACTTCACCTTTTATTCATCTTTACATAATTCTTTTACAGTATCTATTAACTTATCTGTATCTAAAGGTTTTGTAAGGTACTCATCCATACCTGCATCTAAAAATCTTTCCCTGTCACCTTTAAGTGCATTTGCAGTTAATGCAACAATAGGCGTATGTTCAAGATTATTTTCCTTCTCATATGCCAAAATATGCTTTACAGCTTCCATCCCATTCATATTTGGCATATTTTCATCCATAAGCACCATATCATAACGACCTTTTTTAAATGCCTCTATTGCCTCTAGACCATCATTTGCCACGGTATAACTTACTAACAGTTTTTTGAACAATACTTTCATAAAAGTTTGATTTGTGATATTATCCTCTACTAATAATATATGTTTATTTAGCGTTGTACCTTTTTTATAGTGATGTTGTTCTAGAACTTTTTTCCCTTTTTCTACAAAGATCTCAAAATAAAACTTACTACCTTTTCCTTTTTCTGATTCAACTTTTAAGCTGCCTCCTAAAAGCTTAACCAAAGATGAACTTATTGCAAGTCCAAGTCCTGTACCACCATATTTTCTTGTAGTACTGCTATCCTCTTGTTCAAAAGCTTCAAATATTTTTTCTAATTTATCTGTTGCTATACCTACACCCTCATCTCTTACAGCAACATATAACATCTCATTGTCATAATTTATATCAACATATATACTTTTGCTGTTAGGGGTGAATTTTATGGCATTGCTTAAAAGGTTGGCAACAATCTGTTTCAATCTTAAAGGGTCACTTTTTATATATTGTGGAACACTTTTTTCTATATTTAAAGTAATTACAATATTTTTTTCACTTGCTCTTGCATTGAAGATATCTATAATAGATTTAAACTCTTTTTGTGTATCAAAGTCAACTTTTTCTATCTCTAATTTATTATTTTCAATTTTACTTAGATCCAAGATATCCTCTATAATTAGAAGAAGATTTTTACCTGACTCTTCAATTGTACAAACATACTCATAAGCTGTACTTTGTTTACATTCATCTTTTAAGAGTGTCACAAACCCTAATATAGCATTTAGAGGTGTTCTTATCTCATGAGACATATTTGCTAAAAATTCAGACTTACTTCTGTTTGCATCTATAGCTTTTTCCTTCTCATTTTGAAGTATTATTTCGTATTCTTTTGATTTTAGTTTTGCAATTGAAGTAAAGTACAAATAGTAAACACCCAAAGCCAACATAATTGTTGTCACAAATACAGACATATAATAATTGTTTAACTTATTGTTATAATATTTGGAGTCTATATGTTTAACAACAAAAAAACCAACATTTTTATTTGATATTGGGTTTTTTACGGGTATAAAGCTCAACACTTCATTTGAAGAACCATCATATAAAGAAAATATCTTATCTACTTGATCCATTTTATTTATTATATCTATTGTTTTTTTACTATATTTTATTGATCCTGTATTTAATACCTTTTCTATAACATAACTGTTAAAGGGACTGCTTGAATAGTTGGACTTTTCAGAATCAAATACCTTTTGTTTTACGATATCTTTTTGAATATAAAAAGCTGATTGGTTTTTATAGCTACCCATAAACTCATCACTCATAGCTTTTGTACTAAAAGAGACCTCTACGCTTCCAAGGTGTTCATTTTTATAAGAAAGAGGATAAACAAATCTATAACCGTTATATATCCGCCCCTCTTCAAAACCGTCTATAGGCTTTTTATTTTCATTTACATATTTTACTGTAGCTCTTACATTAGAAAGATTATCACCAAACTTTGCAGGCTTATGAAATCTTAAAAAGCTCTCATTGTTTGGAAGATGAAAATGCAGCTGCTTAATATTGTGTTCTTTTAAAATATTATAAGAATCAATAAGTGCATGATATAGTTCTTCACGAATCTTATTCTTTTGTTCTTTAGATGAATCTTTTGCATTTTTATAAATATTTATTGTTTTTTCTTTTGTTATATCTGTTTTTAATATAACTGTTGAAAGCATCTGATATTTTCTATATATGGCATCATAATGAAGTTTTGACTCTAAGCTTCTATCCTCAAAGAACTTATTCAGCTTTTGATCTTTTTCGTTGGTCATCCAAATAAAAATGCCAACAAATAAAACTATAAATATTACTATATATTTTATCTTTATTTTATTATACATATTATTCCTGCACTATATTTTATATATAATACCATAATATTTTTTAATAATTAATATCGTCAATTATTTAAGTCTACCAAACACTTTATATTTTTGCCAGTAAACTTCCAAAGCTTCATCGATCTCTTTAGGCTTGAGTGTTGTTTTTGATTTTATTCCAAATCTGTCAATAAAACTTTCAGGCATGACAGTAGTTTCAACAGAAGGGTATATTAAATACTGTTTTAGGTTTTTTAGCATGTCTTTTTTACTACTGTATTTTAGCAAATACCTAAAAAACAACTTATCCAAACCTACTGGAAGTTTTTTATGACAAGATACGCAACTCTTTTCATATATATCACCATAGCAGCTTGTTGTTAATAGAGTAAAAATCAATAAAAATTTTCTTACCATGATACAGTCACCTTTGTACCATTTTTGAGTTTTGATTCAATATTGATATGCAGATCATATTCTTCACATATAATAGAAACTATACTAAGCCCTATCCCAAATCCCCCTGCACTTTTATCAAATCTGGTATACCTTTCAAACATACGAGATATTTTTTCTTTTTCTATACCTATTCCCGTATCTTCTACAGTTATATGACTGTTGTTTACAGATACTGTTATAGTTCCTCTAATCTTATTGTATTTAATTGCATTTGATATAAGATTGTCAAGAAGTTTTGAAAATTTGTTTTTGTCCATAATTATTACAGGATTAGCTTTGATATTCAAAATTATATCTACCATTTTTCCTTGTGCAATTGTTTTAAAGTATTCTACTCTTTGCTCTGTAATTTTAGCTATATCTAAACTCTCATCTTGTGATATAATCTGATTGTTTAAAGTAAGATAGGTAAGGTCTTGATAGATATTTGATATGGTCTTTGCACCTATATCTATCCTTTTTATTTTTTTGGCTGTTTTTTCATCAAGGGCTTTTGTGTCTATCATCTCGATATTTGTAACAATAGTGCTAACAGGAGTATTAAGTTCATGAGTTGTATCTTTTATAAATCTATCTAAAAGTAACAAAGCATCTTTCAAAGGCTTTAAAAATAGATTTAGTAAAAAATACCCAATACCAAACATAAATAAAAATGCCAAAAAGCTATATACTATTATGTTGTACTTCACATCTTTTAGCCATAATTGATCATCATCTATCTCAATTATCATATATTTAGATCCAAGATAGTGTGACTCGGGCTGAGCTATATAGTGTATCTTGTCATCAACTATATAACTTACCTTATCAAATTCTATATTGTGATTATTTAAAAGTGAAAATATCTGCTGTTTATCACTATCGTATATAGCAGATTTAAATCTTCCGTCTCTTGGATAATACCTTTGGGTATCAAAATTGATATGCATATACTTTAATATCATAGCCAAATCATTGGAATAGCTATGAAGCATCTCTCTTTTTTCTTGTAGCATTATCTCTTTTTTAAAATCATAATATAAAAAAGAAACTATGGAGATGATTATAATGGTAAGAAAAGAATAAAGAGCCAAAAAACTAAAAAGTGTGGTCTTTTCTCTTTTAAGTAAATTTATATCCAAGCTTTTTAATACTAACAATTTTTTCTTTTCCTATTATTTTTCTTATATTTTTAATATAGGTTCTTAGTGAACTTTCACTAGGGGTCTCATCATAGTCCCAAAGAGTATCGTATATCTTTTGATGACTTAACACAATATCGCTGTTTTGTAGAAATAATTTTAGAAGTTTTGACTCTTTTATATTTAAATTTGCAGGTTTTGAATCTACATACAGTATGTTAGTATCAGTGTCATATTTTATATTTTGATCTATATTGACACTATTATCATTGTTGTGAAAGAAGCCTCTTTTTAAAATAGTTTCTATTCTTAAAAGAAGCTCTTTTAAGGCAAATGGTTTTCGTATATAATCATCTGCACCACTTTTATAACCCTCTTCTAAAGAATCTACAGAGTTTAAAGATGTGATAAATATAGCAGGAGTTTTTACATCATTGTCACGCTGTTGCTTTAAAAGCTCAAAGCCATCAAGATTAGGAACATTGACATCCAATAAAAAAAGATCAAAGTTTTTTTCATACATCATCTCATTGGCTTCTAAACCATCATATACAGCAGTAACATCATAGTCGTTCTCATCTAAAAACTCTTCAATGGTCTGACTTAAAGTAACATCATCCTCCAAAAGAAGTATCTCATGTTTCATATTATCTCTTTTTTTTAATACTTATTTTGTAGTTATTGTATTTTTTCTTTTGATCCTTAGTCATAGAATATACCCTCGAATCAAGCTCTTTTAAAAACTTCTCTTGATTTGAAGGTTTTACATACCCCATGATCGCAATAAGCTCTTGAGTACTCATCTCACTATAGTCTACTGCAAATAATGTGGAGACAAAAAGTATAATAATAAAAAACAATCTCATCAGCAGCCCTATTTTTATAATTAGATTATAACAATTATAGACAAATTGCTATAATCAAAATCATAAATAGAATTTTTTGTACAGAGTTGGTATCTTCTGAAGATGTTTCTGTCATTTCAACTTTTTCATCAATTTGTGGTGTAACGGTTTGACTACTAACAATACTACTTTTATCTGTCGATTCACTTTTTTCAACTTGTGATTGTGATACTTCATCTATTTTAGATACTTTTATCACTTCTATATCTTTCTGTACTTCAGGAAGCTTTTCTGTAGTCTCATTTTCTACTTTATCAATAGTCTCTTGTGTTATCTCTTCTGTAGTCTCTTTTTCTATTTTATTAATAGTCTCTTGTGATATCTCTTCCATATCACTTTCACCAAATGATGTTTCTGGAAGTTTTATTATAGTATTTTTAACTACTTGAATCTCTTTAGGTTTCTCAATACCCACACAACTCACATAGTTTTTTAATGTTTTTTTATGATAATCCTGATAACTTGTATCGGTAACTGCCCATGCATATTTTCTATTTTTTGAATACTCCGTAGATGACCAGTAATAATCATAAAACTTCCCACTAGATCTTAAAAAAGAACCCTCATTATTTATCAACTCCCTTAAAGTAGGCAGTCTCCAATTTTGAGCATCTTTTACACTCAATGCAGAACAATAGACATTAGCTTCATTCCAGTCAAGTTTTTTATCACCGGCAAGTTCATGCCATAGATTATTATTATGTTCCGATCCAAATAACCCCATACAGACAAAAGATATTAAGAATACTATTTTTTTCATAACTGACCCTTTTTATTAATTATATTGTTACCATAACATAAAGTGACTTTAAATATTATGAACTTAAAATAACGGGTATTTTTTTATAAGAATCAAAGTTAACAATAAACATATTAAGAGAAACAATAAATAACTATATGTTAAGTCATTTCATTATATAATTGCATAATGAAATTTAATTGGTGTTATTTTATAACAAATAAACTAAAAGGGA
>JAYEKV010000135.1:0-4700 GCA_034716855.1 Campylobacterota bacterium
CATCATTAGATATAGCTGTTTGAGATACACCTTTACCCTCTATTTCTAAGTTTAGCGGTATATCAAATACAGAACATCTATCACTTCTTACAAGTAGAACTTTTGGATCATCACCCGGGCAAGTATATAGGTCTGCATTTTTACCTATGTAAAATAGGTTGTATCCTAAATTTTCTAGTTCATCGATCCCTTTTTGTGTTGTTGTTTTCTTTGACTCTGGCCAAAGTCCAAGAGCTATAATCTTATCTATTGTCATATCATTTTCCTTTTTTAATTTTATTTGTTCATTATTATTAAAGATTTTAGGATATCTATACCAACTTTTAATTGGTTGTCTTCCATTATCTGTTCTAGTGTGATAATATTTTTATCTTCTTTTGTAGTGTTGTTTTCATCACTTATCTCTTCACCTATTTTTGTAAGTTCACCTTTTAGGTGTTTTCTCATATTCTCTTCTTTTAGTTTAAATTCAGATTTATCTTGAGTTACAACTTTGCCGGCAAACACTTCTACATCTGGTACAATTCCTTTTGCTTGTATAGTCCTACCACTAGGAAGATAATACTTAGCAACAGTAAGTTTAATAGCCTCGTCTCCTGAATTAGTTATAGGTATGATTCTTTGTACAGAACCTTTACCAAATGTACTAACACCTGCTACAATTGCTCTTTTATGATCTTGTAAAGCACCGCTTACAATTTCACTCGCACTTGCACTTCCTTCGTTTACAAGAACAACCATTGGTAATTTTGTTAAAGTTTTGTCATAAGAAGCACTAAATTCTTCGTTTTCTGATGCTGTTCGACCTTTTTGAGAAACTATTATCCCCTTATCGATAAAAAGATCAGACACCTCAATAGCTTGACTTAGCTGACCTCCTGGATTATTTCTAAGGTCTAAAATAATCGCTTTTGTTGTATCTTTGTTTTCCAATATATGCTTTTTCAGTTCAGAGGCTACGCTCATATCCATAAACGATGATATTCTTAAATATAAAATGTCATCATTAATTGTTTTTGCATAAACTGACTTTATTTTTATAATATCTCTTACAATATCAACTTTGAGAGGTTCCGATTCACCTTTTCTTACAAGAGTTAGATTAATAGGTGTACCTTTTTTACCTCTCATAATATCAACAGCATCTTGAAGGCTCATATTTATAGTTGATTTATCATTTATTTTTAAAATAATATCTCCAGCTTTTACCCCTGCTTTATATGCCGGTGTATCATCTATAGGAGAGATAATAGTAAGTGCTCCGTCTCTTTTCCCTATCACTATCCCAAGACCACCGAATTCACCTTTTGTCTCCACTTGCATCTCTTTGTATACTTCTTTATTTAGCATTGAAGAGTGGGCATCAAGCTCATGTAACAATCCGGCTATTGATTTATCAACTATTTTACTAAGATTCATATCGTCTACATATAAAAGTTCTACTGCAGCAATAACTTTTTGCAGTTTTGTATATGACTCCATTCTTGTTGGTTCTGTAATTTCATTTGTATCTGCCTGCTGTTCTTGGGCAAAACAATTTAGAGTTAAAGATATTGCTAAAATTGATAGTAAAAAAGTTTTCATATTTTATGCTGCCTTTTTCTTTTATTTGTTGGATTATATCTAAAAAAGGATATAATAAGACTTTAATATTTAAAAATTGGAGTGATTAGTTTTGAAAGATGAGTTAAATAAAGAGATTGAAAATATGCAGAATCTTTACAATGTAATAATAGAGTTTTTTGTCAATTATAGTTTCCAGATTATTGGTGCAGTTATTATCTTACTACTTGGTTTTTATGTTGCAAAAAAAGTTTCTGACATTGCTGAAAATTTCTTTTTAAGAAAAGAGTTCGATGTAACACTTACAAAATTCATCGCAACAGCAATTCGTATTGCAATTATAGCAGGAACAGCGATCATTGCACTTGGCAAGTTAGGTATCACAGTAACTCCTTTTGTTGCAGCAATAGGTGCCATGTCTTTGGGTGCAGGTTTAGCACTTCAAGGTCTATTATCAAACTTTGGTGCCGGTGTTTCTATTATTGCTACTAGACCGTTTGTTGTTGGAAATACGATCACTATCCAAGGATACACTGGTTTGGTAAAAATCATCAAACTTGGTTATACGATACTTGAAACTGAAGATAAAGAAGAGATAACTATACCAAACAAACACATAATAGGAGAGATACTTCAAAACTCTTTTGAATACACTGTTGTTGAAACAATAGTTGGTATTGATTATGGTTCAGATCCTAAAAAAGCAATAAGTGTTATATCTGATATATTGAACTCGTACAGTGAACTTTCAAAAGATACAAAAGCACAAGTCGGTATTAAAGAGTTTGCAGATGCATCTATAAATATTGAGCTTAGATATTGGGCTCCCACTGCTAGATACAATGAAACACAATATAAGATAAATATGGATATATTTGATGCCTTTGAAAAAAATAATATTGTTATACCGTATCCTACATATAATATTATAAAAAAATAATCCAAAGGATAATCATGAAATTTAATATCGATGCAATAAGCGGTAATGCTAGAGCAACTACACTTACTATGGCTCATGGAGAAGTTCAGACACCTGTTTTTATGCCCGTTGGTACACAAGCAACAGTTAAAGCTTTAGACCATAATGATATGCTCTCTTTAGGAGCACAGATTATTTTGGGTAATACTTATCACCTCTATTTAAGACCGGGAGGTAAACTTGTAAAAAAATTAGGCGGTCTTCATGGCTTTTCAAAATTTCCAAACAATTTTTTAACAGACAGCGGTGGTTTTCAGGCATTTTCTTTACGAAAACTAGATGGTAAAAATGGTAAACCAGATCCAAATGGAATTATGTTCAAGTCACATATCGATGGGAGTATGCACTACTTTACACCAAAATCTGTTCTAGATACTCAATATGAACTAGGAAGTGATATCATGATGATACTTGATGACTTAGTTGCTCTTCCAAATACCAAAGAGAGAATCAAAGAATCTATTGAAAGAACTACAGCTTGGGCAAAAGAAGCTATAGAGTATCATATGGAGCAAAAAGCAAAAGGGATCGGGGTAGATCAAAACATCTTTGCAATTATCCAAGGTGGTATTGATAAAGAGTTTAGAAAAATGAGTGCTGAACAACTATGTGCACTTACTGATTATGATGGTTTTGCAATAGGCGGTTTATCGGTTGGAGAATTAAACAATGAAATGTATGATACAGTTGAATGGACTACACAGTTTATGCCAAAAGATAAACCAAGATACCTAATGGGTGTAGGAACTCCAGAAGATCTAATAGAAAATATCGATAGAGGTGTTGACATGTTTGATTGTGTTATGCCTACTAGAAATGCAAGAAATGGTACACTGTTTACAACATTTGGAAGACTTAATATAAGAAAAGCACAATATAAAGAGGATACAGATCCTATTGATAGTGAGTGTAGTTGTTATACTTGTCAAAACTATTCAAGAGCATATCTAAATCATCTTAATAAAACAAAAGAGATCACATATTTTAGACTGGCATCATTGCATAATGTACACTACTATTTAAATCTTATGAGGGAAGCCAGAACTTCAATATTGGAAGATAGATGGGAAGAGTTTAAAAAAGAGTTTTATAAAAAAAGAGGGGTTTAACAAGCCTCTTTACAGCCATTTTCATAGTCTATGACCAAGTCTTTATTTTCATGGTCAATTTTTATAAGCTTATGATTTTCAAACTCTTTTAGTGTTTCTGTTAAATTTATAAGCTTCTCTTTCCCACATAAACAATCTATCTCAAGATCGAACATTTTTGATAATGGATGCTCCCCTATATGGTTCAATACAAGTTGGGTTACACCTAGATCATATAACCATTGAGCTAAACCACAACCATCCTTTAAAGAGTTTTTTTCAAAGGAGATCATCTCTTGATCTATTATAGCAAACCATTTACACTTTGAGAAATAATTTGATATAGAAGGATCTTCCCCTAGTTTCTCTATTGGAACTGCTACCATTTAATTTCCTAATATTGGTTTATCTTATATAATAAATAAGTTTATATTAATTATACTCCTATTTACCTATATTAAAAATAAATTCAAGAAAGAAATATTATTTTATTCATTAAATATACTACTAAGAGAAATTTGGTTATAAATCTAGTAAAGAAGTAATACTAAATAAAATATATATTAAGGATATGAACAATGACTATAGATAATACTACCGTTGACAAACTTGCAAAATTATCTTCTTTAAAGATTGAAGAAAATAAAAAAGAATCAATAGCAAAAGAACTGGCTGACATAGTTGGTTTTGTTGAAAATCTAAATGAGATAGATGTAAGCCATGTTGATGCAACATTTACTACTATTTCAGGTGGGCAGCCTTTAAGAGAAGATGAATCAAAAACAGATAACGAATTAACAGCAAGAATTATGAAAAATGCTCCAAAAAGTGAAGATAACAGCTTCGTAGTACCAGCAATAATAGAGTAAAAATGATAAATATTTACGGTATAAAAACATGTAACAGTGTAAGGAAAGCTATAAAATTTTGTAAAGAGAATGACCTTGAACACAGTTTTATAGACTTTAGAGCCAATCCTCTAGATAATGAGAAGGTAAAATATTTTGCATCGAAAGTTGATATAAATATATTATTTAACAATAAAGGTACAAAATACAGAGATCTTAAAT
>JAYEKV010000136.1:0-4684 GCA_034716855.1 Campylobacterota bacterium
TCTATAGTTTCTATAGTTTCTTCCATATCTTTTTTTGCAATATAAAAATATATTTCCCCATTTGCTTCTCTTAACATCACTTTTGCCATTTCTCTTTTCTCCTATTTAATTTATTAACATATTTCTTATCTTACCAAGAAAATTATTTTCTCTTTTCCAAACTTTAAAATAATTGCTTTGCAGCTCATTTACATAGATACTATGAGCATATTCATTTTTTGTTTTTTGACAGTCATCTCTATAATGTGAACCCCTGCTCTCTTTTCTCTCAAGAGCACTTAACACAAGTGCCTCAGATACCTCAAGAGCATTTTGAAGCTCCAATATAGAGATAAGTTCAACATTGTTGTTTCTACCTTTATCCATACAATGCAGTGTATTTGACTCACGCCTTAGATATTTTAGATAATCAAATGCCTTAGTAAGGCTATTTTCATCTCTATATATACCTACATTTTCAAACATTGTTTTACCCAGTGTTACCCTCATAGCATTGAAATTTTTTGTAGTTTCACTATCAAATATTCTGTCTACTTTCTTTTGATCTTTTACTACTATATTATAATCAATAGGAAGAAACTGTTTTTTTTGAATATATTTATAAGCCTTTTTACCTGCAAGTTCACCAAATACCGCACCTTCAAGGAGTGAATTACCCCCTAGACGATTTGCACCATGTACCTGATTTACAGAACATTCACCACATACAAATAAACCTTTCAATGATGTTTTTGTCATATCTGATTCAATACCACCCATACTATAATGAGCAACAGGTTTTATAGGGAGAAGTTCAGAAGACACATCAACACCTGCTTGCATCATAGCAGCTTTGTTTAGACTCGGCAGTTTTTCCTCAATTGTCTCTTTTGAAAGATGTCTAAGATCTATATATACATCTTTTCCCATTTTTGTTTGGTTGTATATTGCACGGCTTACCACATCTCTTGTTTCTAGTTCATCTACAAACCTATCACCATTACTATTTACAAGATAACCACCCTCACCTCTTGCTGCTTCACTTACAAGATAGCTTGTCTTTACAAAGCCTGTCGGGTGAAACTGAACAAATTCCATATCTTGAAGATTAAGACCTGCCCTTAATGCAATAGCCATCATATCACCGGTATAATCAGGGGCATTTGTACTAAAGCCTCTAAATATACCTGCATATCCACCACCTGCTAAGATAACAGCTTTTGCAGGATAAACAACTACAGAAGAATCAAATCTTCTAATACTTACAACACCACTTACACTATTGTCCATTTTAGTTATATTCATAACAAAATTGTTCACAACAAACTCTACACCTGATATCTTTGCTTTTTTAATAAGTGCCTGTACTATTGCAGAACCGGTTTTATCCCCCACATAACAAGTACGCTTAGAGCTTCCTCCCCCAAAACTTCTTTGAAGAATATTACCCTCTTTATCACTATCAAACTTTACACCGTAATCTATAAGCTTTGAGATAATTCCTGAAGCACTTTGACACATATACTGTACCGCTTTTTTATCAGCAAGACCGTATGAACCTTTTAAAGTATCATCTATATGTTTTTGTATCTCCAGTTTATTTCCAGGATCTAAAACAGCATTGATACCACCACTTGCCATAGAGCTGTTTGACTTAAATAGATTTCCTTTTGTTATAACTGCAACTTTTGTTTGAGGATCTTTTGACTTCACCTCAATTGCAGCCATAAGACCTGCTACACCACCACCTACTACTATTACATCATATATCATGCTTACAACCTATAAAGTAGATCATACTTAGATTTTGGAACTGCTTTTATTTTTGATATTTCACAATTTTGCTTAATATTTAAAGGCACTTTTGAACCAAACAAACCACTAACAATACCAGGTGTTGAACGCACAAATTGAAGTGCTAATTGTATATCACTTTTTAATGTCATTGTACTATCAAGTACCACTCCTGTTTCTGCTGTAAATGATTTCTTAAAAAGATTCATCTGTAAAAGTGAAGATGAACTAATCACACCAATTCCTAGTTTATGTGCTGCTTGTAAAAGTGTGCACTCTTGATTATTTACTTTTTGTGTATATGTTGTATAAACTGTTGTTTTAGCCATATTAAAAGGTGTCTGGATATATTTAAACCTATGGTTTTCACCACCTGCTTTTTTTGCACATTCAACTAATTTTTCAAGTTCTATATTCTCTTGATTTTCTGAGATAAAGCCGTTCCAAACAGCAACTCCGTAATACTTAAAAAGTCCCTGATCGGCTAACTTTTCAAACCTTTTAAATATCTTTTCAACTTGTTTATAGAACTCTTTTTTTCCTAGCTTCATCATCTGCATCTCCGGATTATGAAGATAGTAAATATCAAATGAATCTATCCCCACATTTTCAAGACTTCTTTTACAAGACCACTCTAAAAAATCAGGCGTCATACAGTGTTGATCAAGTTCTATATCATCTTTTGAAGCAAGTCCTTTATTGATTATGTTTTCCTCTATCCAAGTATATGGGTTTTTAGGGAAGGGATAATCTAACTGTATAAAACCACCCTTTGAACAGATAATAAGTTCTTCTCTTTTTACACCATCTAACTCTTTTAATGCTGTACCTATTTCACGCTCACTCTGTCCATATCTATAGTTGCTTGCAGTGTCTATTAGGTTTATACCGTTTTTTACAGCCTCTTTTACAGCCTCTATATAGTGAAAAACATAGTTTTCCTCTTTGTAAGGCTCTTTATTGAAAGTACCAAGACCAAGTTTAGAAAAAACAAGATCATTACTAATAGTATAAAAATCTTTATATTGTGAAAATTTTTTAGCAAAATTATGAGTAGAGTCTTTTGTAGCAGCAATCATGATAACTCTTTTGTTTCATTTTTGTAAGCCTTATTGGTATATATAACTATACCTGCTATATATGTAATTAATATAATCGGTAAAATATAAGTTTCCAACATAATAACTCCTATAATTTATAATATATTATATATCATGCAAAAAGTGTTCCATAAAATTTAGCAATAAAAAAGGTATGAGAAAAATCTCATACCTTTTTAGGAACTTAATGTTAAATTTCGGATATATACTATCTTACACAGTCAAAGAAGTAATCAGTCTCACCGATATCTTTTGTCTCTTCATCTAATTGATCTAACACAGAGTTAGTGATCCAAGTAAGAAGATTTAATGCTCCCTTATAACCACTCATAGAGTATCTATGTAAGTGATGTCTATCAAAAATTGGGAATCCAATTCTAATAAGTGGAGTTTTTGTATCTCTATATAACTCTTTACCATAAACATTACCAATTAAGAAATCAACTGGTTCAGTAAATAATAATGATCTTAAGTGCCATAAATCTTTACCTGGCCAAATTTGACAATCAGATGCCCAGTCAGATTTATCAAGGATAGCTTGCATATCTGCTTCCCAACCTTTTCTTGGTGCATTGTTACAAAGAACATGAGTTGGAATACCACCCATCTCAACAATAAAGCTCACAAGACCAAGTAAGAAATCTGGATCACCATATAGTGCAAACTTTTTACCATGCATATATGGGTAAGAATCCTGCATTGCATCTACTAGTTGTGCTCTTTGAGTTTTTAACTCTTCAGGAACCTCTTTACCAGTTAATTCTGCAAGTTTCATAACAAATCCATCAGTACCTGAAAGACCTATTGGGTTACAAGTTTCAAATCCCTGTTTCCATTTATTTTTAATAGTCTTAGCAGTTTGAACTGTAGAGTATTTTTGTAAAGAGATAGTAGTTTCAGCATTGATTGCAGTTTTAGCTACTTCAAGTGGAGTACCACCAGCGTATAAACTATATCCACCAGCTCCCGTATTCCATTGCTCTTCATGATCACCAATCATTACGATCTTATCACTAAATGAAGCAGCGATCTCTTTAACTTCCGCTAAAGATCCAAGGTATGGTTCAAAACCAGGGATGATATTGATTCTACCTTCATCTACAACTTTCTCAGCTCTTGGAGGATTTAATTGTTCCATCATAGCTTTCATCATATTGTCATATCCAGTTATATGAGACCCAACAAATGAAGGAGTATGAGCATAAGTGATAGGTAAATCATCAAGTTCACCCTCAGCATCTTCTTTAGCACCAATAACGAATGCATTTAAATCGTCCCCAATAACTTCTGCCATACAAGTAGTTGATACAGCAATATGCTCAGGCTTATACATAGCATTACAGTTTCTTAAACCATCTTTCATATTTGAAAGACCACCAAATACCGCTGCAGATTCAGACATAGAGTCAGATACACATGGAGTTGGTTCTTTAAAGTGTTTTGTAAAGTATGACCTAAAGTATGCAACACATCCATGAGATCCATGTACATAAGGCATAGTGTTTTCAAAACCAAGACCAGCCATGATAGCTCCCAATGGTTGACATGCTTTAGCAGGATTTACAGTGATAGCTTCTCTAGCCAGGTTCTTTTCTCTATAATCCCAAGACTTAGTCCACTCTTGAACTTCATCTACTTTTGCTGGATTTATAGCACCGTAAGCACCCTCAAATTCTTTTTTAGCTTTTAAACTTTCTTGATACTCTTCTTTTAGGAAAAGCTTCTGTCCATTAATTATATTTTCTACATCTTGCATCTTAAGCTCCTTCCTCTTTTGTTTCCCATGGTGCATTAGTATGACTCCATACAGG
>JAYEKV010000137.1:0-4678 GCA_034716855.1 Campylobacterota bacterium
GAGTCTATTTTTAAGCCTGTAATTGCCTTAACCTTGGGGCTTGCTATATTTGATCTTGCTAAAACTGTTTTGGAACAAGAGGTTGTTTTTAAAAACTATTCAAAAAATTCAACTACAGAATATAAAGTACTTACAAAATTTTCTATAACTATAATAATAGCACTTCTTATTGAGTCTTTGATGGTTGTATTTAAAATAGCCATAGATGATTATTCACAAATGATAAATGCAGTATATTTAATATGCGGAGTGTCTGTATTGATTTTGGCACTTAGTGTGTTTATACATTTAAGCAAAAAAAAGGTTTAATAGTGAGAAGAAAAATCACAAGGCAATATAGTATGAAAAAATTTATCGCTCAATCGGAAGCCTCAAAGAAGATACTTAACATAGCTCAAATGTCATCATCTCTGCCTGTTAATGTACTTATATCAGGACCACAGGGGGTTGGTAAGAAGCTTCTTTCTAAAGTGATAAGTGCTGATGCGTCTATATTTGATGCAATCGTATTGGAACAATCTTTGATAAATGACACTATAAATATAGATGAGTACAGCGAAATAATAGTAACTAATCTTAATGATATAGTAAATAAAAAAGAGTTTATGCAGTATCTTAAAAATGTGAAGGTTATAGCAAATACAAAACAGATACCATCAGAGATAGAATCTGAATTTGCAATAAAGATAGATATACCCTCTTTAGAAGATAGAGAAGAGGATCTTCAAAAGCTAATAGAGGTATATATTGAAGAAGCATCATCTATATATAATCTGGATGTAAATATAAAAGATATAGATATAGATCTTTCCCAAAACGGAATATCTTTAAAAAGGTCTATTTATAAAAATGTGCTTTTAAAGTCATTGACAAAAGAAGATATTATGGATAGTTTGGAAGATTATATATTAAAAGAGTTTGAAGATCAAAAAGATTACAAAGATCTTTTAGAGGTATTTGAGATACCGTTGTTAAATGCTGCAAAAACAAAATACAAATCACAAGTACAGATGGCAAACAATCTTAATATAAATAGAATGACATTAAGAAAAAAGCTTGAACAGTACGAAAACAGCGGTATAAAATAAAGAGGATATAATGGAAAACTTTTATGAACAGCTATTGGAAAATGATCTAAACCCTTACTTGCTTTTTGACAGTAACGGTAAGGTAAAAAGCTATAACAAAGAAGCAGAGTTTTTGATGAATTTTGTAAGTGTTAAAGAGTTGTTTGAACTTGCCGTATCAAATGCAAGTTTGAACTTTGGGTTTAGTCATAAATATGTAAATCTAAAATATAATAAACTTAACTTTTACGCAATTTTAGTAGGATATGCTACAGAGGATGAGATAGCACTAAGACTTTATAAATCTGTATCAAATGAAAATATAACTATAAATGATGAGAAGCTAAAGCTTGTAAATATATACTCTCTTATAGATCTTTCTAAAAACAGTACACTTTTAAGCTCACAGTTACAAATAGAGGAGTTGTACGATATATCAATTCCAGATATGAAAATAAATGTAAATGACTTTTTATTGTGTCTAAATGACTGCTTTTTGATGTTTGTGGATGATGAGATGATAACTTTACAAGTACATATAAAAACAGGTGAATATGAGATCATCAATAAAAAACGATATAAAATAGTATCTATAGATTTTATTGCTAATAGAAAAGTACAAAATGTAACAGAGTTGGAGATAAAAGCAAAAAAAGCAAATGCAAATATATTTTTTAATTCAAATAGATTAAAATTAGAAGTACCGATACTTTTATAATAATCAAGGAGAAAATTTGTCTATAACATTTAGTTTTGGAACATATAGAACAACATATAAAGATACACACCATAAAGAGGCTTTAAACTATGCTCTTGATAACGGCATAACAGATATAGATACAGCTTCAAATTATATGAACGGTGAAGCGGAGACTTTAATAGGTAAAGCTATAGAAAATAGAAAAAGAGAAGATATAACTATAGTTTCAAAAGGTGGATATATCTATGGGGATGACCTTCAAAAAATAGCAGACGGCAAGATGGTTGATGATCTTGTAATATACAATGAGACTTGTTTTCACTCTATTGATCCTATTTTCTTAAAAGGGCAGATAGAAAACTCAATCAAAAGGATGAATAGTTCTTATATAGATATATATCTTCTTCACAATCCAGAGTATTATCTTATGCAAAATATCCATTTTGATTCAAGTGAAGATGAGATAAAACAACATCGTGAAATTATGCAGTCTCGTATCAAAAAAGCTTTTGAGTTTTTAGAAAGTGAAGTAAAAAAAGGAACTATAAAAGGGTATGGGATAAGTTCAGACTCTTTTGCTAAAAGTAGTGATAATATTCACTTTTTAGATTATACACATTTAATAGAGTATGCAAAAGAGTTTGGTGGAGAGGATCATGGCTTTAAAGTTATCCAGTTTCCTATGAATCCATTTGAGGTAGAGGGTGAGGCAGCAGGTATCTGGGCAAAGCAAAACGGTATAGAGGTTCAGATAAACAGACCTCTAAATGCAATTTCAGGGGAGGAGATGTTAAGACTTGCTTCTTATGAAAGTTGTAAAGAGTTTGATGCTCTAGTTGAGCAGATGAAAACAATACCGGATAGTGAGATGCAAAAGCTTTTAGGTTTAATTTTAGATGCCAAACACAACTTTGCTTGGGCAGGGCAGGTAGATGAGCATATAGATAATGAGACTATCCCTTTTATTATGAATATTGTAAAGGTAGATCAAAAGTATCATGAGCTTATATACAAGTTTATGAGATGTTATAAACAAGAGGTGAAACACCATTTAAGTAAAACAACTGCTCTTAGACTTCATATGGAAGGTTCAATTGATAAACAAGCAATAGAATTTTTAAAACAAAAAGAATATATCTCAAAAATACTTATAGGTATGAGAGATAAAGAGTATGTTGATAGAGTATTATACAGTTATAATATGTAATAAAATCTAGTACTCTCTTGTTCTGTATAATATTTATACAGAATGACCCTTGCCATACTATTCCCTTTTGCTATAATTGTATAATTTTTTAATAAAAGGATATTATATGGATGGAAATATCGCTTATGTGATTGATACTTTTTTTGCACTTTTTGCATTTGTACTGATCATATTTATGGTTCCAGGATTTGCAATGTTGGAAGCCGGTCTTGTTAGAACGAAAAATGTTACGGCTGTGTTGATGATGAACACGATGATATATGCAATAGCTTCAATGGCGTTTTTGCTTTTGGGTTATAGTATAGCATTTGGTGATTTTGGTGCTGATGGTATGAGTCAGTGGGCAGCTTTTTTATTCCAAATGGCATTTGTTGGTAAAGTTATCAATATTATGAGTGGAGGGGTAAGTGAAAGAGCAAAGATAGTGCCTCTTACAATTTTTGCTGTTATTATGGCAGGTATTATCTATCCAATGGTTGTAAACTGGTCATGGGGATCAGATATGTTAGATGGAACAATGCTTGATCTAACTATGTATGACCTTGCAGGATCTACTGTTATCCATTCTACTGGTGGTTGGGCATTGCTTGCTGCAATACTATTAATAGGTGCAAGAAAAGGAAGATACCCTAAAGGCGGAGGTGTAAGAGTAATACCTGCATCTAATATACCTTTAGTAACTCTTGGTGCATTTTTACTTTGGATAGGATGGTTTGGATTCAATGGTGGATCTGTTGGTTCTATAGCTTCAAAAGAGAGTGCTGATGCAGTAGCACTTACTATACTTAATACAAATACAGCAGGTCTTGCAGGTGCAATTGTTGCTGGATTGATGATGTACTTTAGATACAAAAAAGTGGATATCACAATGGTACTAAACGGTGCTTTGGGAGGGTTAGTTGCTATTACTGCCGGACCTGATCTTTATAATATATATCAGCCTATACTTATAGGTGGTATCGGTGGTGCTTTAGTTGTGTTTGCAGTACCTATGTTTGATAAATTTAAACTAGATGATCCCGTTGGAGCATTATCTGTTCACTTGATAAACGGTATCTGGGGAACACTTGCCGTTGGTATCTTTGCAAGTGATCCTGCAAACGGTATAACATTTATGGGGCAGTTAAAAGGTGTAGTGGTTGTTGGTATATTTGCATTTGTAAGTAGTTATATTGTACTATACATAATCAATAAAATGATCCCATTAAGAGTAGAAAACGATGAGGAACTAGAAGGTCTTGATGTAAACGAGTGCGGAGTCGAGGCGTATCCAGAGTTCAAGAGGGCTTTTTAATATAAATTAGAAGGAAAAATATTATGAAAAGAATTGAAGCGGTTATCAAACCATTTAAACTAGAAGATGTAAAAGAAGCATTAACAGAAGCAGGTATCACAGGTATGACAGTATCTGATGTAAAAGGTTACGGTAGACAGCAAGGTCACAGTGAGCTTTACAGAGGTGCTGAGTATGTTGTAGATTTTTTACCAAAGGTAAAATTAGACCTTGTGGTTTCAGAAGAGCAAGTGGATGAGGTGGTTTCACTTATAGCGCAATCTGCTAAAACTGGTAAAATCGGTGACGGTAAGATCTTTGTATCTCCTATTGAGAAGATCGTAAGAATCAGAACTGGTGAAGAGGACGAAGAAGCAATTTAATGACTAGATGTCATTGAATTGTGAACTGAGAAGGCAATTTAGAGACTA
>JAYEKV010000138.1:0-4677 GCA_034716855.1 Campylobacterota bacterium
GTGCAGGAAGTCCTGTTGAGCTTAATCTTATGGAAAAGGATCTATCCAATATTTATATAGCAGATACTTTTGATACAAAGATCATATTAGTGGCAGATATAGAAAGAAGCGGTGTGTTTGCTTCTATATACGGTACTTATAATCTATTGCCTAAGAGCTTAAGAAAAAATGTAATAGGTGTGATAGTAAATAAGTTTAGAGGAGATATGAGCCTTTTTGATAAGGGTGTGAAGATAATAGAAAAAGAGTTTAAGATACCAGTACTTGGAGTGCTTCCCTATACACCATTAAACTTAGGATTTGAAGACAGCCAGTCACTTTTAAACTACACTCAAAATAAGCCAAGTCCAAAGATAAAAGCGGCGGTTATTCATTATCCTACTATGAGTAACTATAACGACTTTGAGCCGTTACTTGCAGATAGTGAAATCTATGTGGAGTTTGTAAGTGGCAATAAACCACTTGATGATTTTGATATAGTGATATTAAGCGGTTCAAAGTCAACTATATCTGATCTAAAGTGGCTTAAATCTACAGGACTTTTTAAACAGCTAAAAAAAAGAGAAAAACAGATACTTGGTATCTGTGGTGGTTACCAGATGATGTTTGATAATATTATAGATGGAAATTGTGTTGAGGTTGAAAAAAAGACAAAGATAAAAGCTCTTGGGATATTTGATGATGATATTATTTTTAAACAAAAAAAGATCACAAAAAAAGATAAGTTTGATATATTTGGATTGAGTGTAAATGGCTTTGAGATGCACTGTGGTTACTCAAAAAAGTATCCACTTTACGCAAAAAGAAACAACTTTCAAGGCACCTTTATCCATGCAGTTTTTGACAACGACAACTTTAGAAACTATATCTTTAAACAAATTGATAGTTCATATAAAGGTTTCAATTATAAAAAATATAAAAAGAAAACTATAAACAACTTTATAGATGAGATGAAAAAACATATAGATATGAAAAAAATAAAAAAGGCGATACTATGATAAAACCAATTACAGATAATACAAAGCAAGACCTAGCAGAATATTTAAGAGGTAAAAGTGCAACATTTATGTTAGCTCTTAGCAATACAGCAACAGCAGATATAGAGGGTATAACACAAGCTGGAATTCCAGGGAAAATATATCTAACTCCTACACTAGACAGTGAGTTTGTAACCACAGGTGAAGTTAGAAGTCTAGAAGATATTGCAAAAACACCAAAAGGTGTACCAACACCTGCTCTTATTACAAGAGCTGTACATCTTTTAAAGCCTTTTAGAAATATAGAGCTTTTAGATTTGGGACTTAAGGTAAAGCCACAAGTGGAGCATTTTAAACTACATCACTTTGATATCAAACCTTCTGGAAGTATAGACTCTAATGCAGGTATAGATGCACATGAGATATTTCAAAAAGGGGTACAGTTTGGACAAAAGTATAGTTGTGAAAGTGATTATCTTATATTAGGTGAGAGTGTACCAAGTGGTACAACTACTGCAAAAGCTGTAGCAACTGCTCTTGGATATGATTGTAATAAGTGTTTTAGCAGTAGTTTTAAAGAGGTACCAAATGATATACGAGAATCAACTATAAAAAAAGCACTTGAGAACTTATCTTCAAGTGATGATATATTTTCACAATTAGGAAAAGTATCGGATAATATGATTATCTTCATAGCTGGTTTTATACTTGGATTGAACAATAGACTAAAAGTTATTTTGGCAGGCGGCACTCAAATGGCGGCAGTACTTTTAGTGGCTAATAGTATATTAAAAGTCATGCAAGGCAGTATTGAAACTTCAAATTTAGCACTGTGCACAACTAAATGGGTAGCCCAAGATAAAAATAGTGATATTAAAAAACTTTTAGAGATGTTAGATTTTGAACTAAATACTTATTATAGTGACTTTGACTTTTCATTAAGTGATCATCCTGCATTAAAACTTTATGATGAGGGTGAAGCAAAAGAGGGAGTAGGTGCGGGTGGTGCACTTATGTATGGTATGTTAAATACTCTGGATAAAGAGACTATAACTAAAAAAGTAGAATCTTTTTTAGGATAAGTTAAAAACAGCTAGAGCTTTTATCTCTAGTGTTTTTCTAGTTTTTTTAAACTGCCAAGAATTGTAACAGGTACAAAGAAAAGTGATACGGCATAAGCTATAAGCGTACCACCTATAAGTGCTACACCAAGCCCTCCAAATACGGCATCAGTAGCAAGAAGAGAGCTGGCAAATACAATAGCAAGAACAGTTAGTAAAATAGGCTTGGCTCTTGTGGCAGTAGCTACTGCAATAGCTCTAGTAGCATCCATATCCTTTTCCTCCATAAGCTGTTTTGCAAAGTCAATAATAAGAAGAGAATTCCTTGAATTTATCCCAATAAGTCCAATAAATCCTATAAGAGATGTGGCAGTCAGATAGAACTTATCAGCCGTTATAAGATCCATAACAAAGTGACCAATGATAACACCAACTATAGATACAAAACTAGCAAGTACAACCGCACCTGCAAGTGCAAAGTTTTTATAGTATATCACCATCAGTAAAAATATAAGTACCAATGCCCCTATAAATGCACCTCCTAATTCTATAAAGGTATCGATAGTCACTTTTAGTTCCCCATCAAATACTATATCAAAAGTTTCACCGCTTTTTGTATCTTTGATCTTTAGATTAAGCATATCAGATTTTGTAACCTCGTAACTATCTCCAAGATTGTTTAGTATCATCTGCCTTGCATCAAGTAGCGGGTATATCTGGCTTTCCATATCTGTGGTTGCAATCACATTTATCATAGGGTTTAGATTTTTTGATGTTAGTGTTGGTTCTTGGTACTGTTCAGTTATGGTTACAAACTCACTTAATGGTACCATCATACCTTTTTGATTCATAAGTTTTAGATTTGATAGTTTACTTATTACAGCTTGTTTGTCAAATTTATTAAACAGTCTGCTCTCATCTAGTCTTAGATAGATAGGTATCTGATTTTGTGCATCTGCTTCATTTACTACACCAACACTCATCCCCTCAAATGCAAGATAGAGTATCTTTTTTACCTGCTCTAAGCTTACCCCTGATCTTAATACTTTGTTGTTATTAAGTGTAAGTGCATATCTTATATATGGTTCATCAGCTAACACATCTATATCCACAAGAGTATTTTGGAGTTTAAAAATATCGGCAATTTTATTTGCTATAAGTGTTCTTGCTTTAAAGCTATCCCCTCCGTAAACTTCAGCTACCACATCAGCTAGAACTGGAGGACCGGCAGGTAGTTCGATAAACTTTATATTGGCATCATTTATGGAGCATTGTTCTTGTATATGGGGTCTTATTCTATGCACCATATTGTAGCTTCTTTCATCTCTATGGCTGGCTCTTTTTGTATTTACCATGATCTCTGCAACATTTTCAGAGTCTTTAAGTACGCTACCTTTTACCATACCGGCAAAATCCAAAGGAAGCCCCTCCCCTAAAAATACAGATATAGCTGTAACTGCATCCTCTTTTTGAAGCTCTTTAGCTACACAAGTGGTAACCTCTTTTGTTTGTTTTATAGAAGAGCCTTCAGGAAGATCAACATATATAGAAAATGTATCACTGTCTTTACTTGGAAGCATCTTAGCTTTTACAAGTTCCAAAGGTATCATATAAACAGATCCCATAAAAAGAAGAAGAGTTATGATAAGTACCTGAACTCTTTTTGCTTTATTTATTAAAATATTGTGAATTAGAGTTTCTAGTTTGCTTTGGCTTTGATGACTCATCTTATGACTCCTTCTTTAGAAGTTTCTTTACCAAATAGGGGGTGAAGATATAAGCCACAATAAGTGACATAACCAAAGATATAGGTACAAATACAGGAAGAGGATGCATAAACTGACCCATCATTCCACCTACAAAGAACATAGGGATAAATGTCATCACAATAGCTAAGGTTGCTATATTTGTAGGATTTCCTATCTCGTTTGTTGCTTCTATTGCTATTTGTTTTAGTGATTTATCTTTACTCTCATGGGAGTGAAGATGTCTATGGATATTTTCTATAACAATAATAGCAGCATCCACAAGAAGTCCCAGACTAAGTAGAAGTGCAAAAAGTGTGATACGGTTTATGGTCTCACCTATTAAAAATCCTACAAAAAGTGTAAGTGCAAGTATCATAGGAACTGTAAGAGATACTATGATTGCCTCTTTAAGACCAAGTGTAAATACAAGTAAAATAGCAATAATAACTATAGAGATAACTAAGTGAAATACCAGCTCATTAACAGCATGATTTGCAGTATATCCATCATCTCTTGTGATAACATACCCTATGTTTGATTTTTCAAGATCATCTTTTATACTTTCAAGATATGCAAATATTTTATTATTTATCACTACAGTGTTTGCACCTTTTAGTTTAGATATAGTTAATGTTGTTTGTTCTATACCATTATCTTCTTTTGTATAAAGTAGGGCGGTTTTATGATTTTGTATATCATAGCTTTTTGTTACTTTTGCTATATCTTTTAGATATATGGCACTTCCCATATACGAAGCTACTAGAATATTGTTTAGATCTTCTTCACTTTCAATGGCACTTTCAATACCAAACATAACTATCTCATTGTCTTTTGTACGACCTTTTGCATCAGGAAGCTCAAATGAAAGACCTTTGATAGCTTGCATGATTT
>JAYEKV010000139.1:0-7142 GCA_034716855.1 Campylobacterota bacterium
TTGGGATTTGTAGCAAGTGATAGACTCCTTGGAGATTTAATAAAACTTAATAAAAAAGTTCTATTATTGATCTAAAAAAAATGTGATCTTCTTGCTTATCTCTTTGTATGTAATTATACATAATTTATTAGTAGGAGTGAAAATGTTTGAAGAGGAAAAAGTAATAAAAATATATGCTACTACTTTTAATAAAGTTCTACGAAATTTAGCAACAATAGAAGATTGTCCGTTGGAAGAACTAGAAGATAGAATCATAGAAGAGTTTGATGAATACAACTATGAAGGTGAAGATGAAGTTATCGGTTTTGACACTTGGGGTGATATATCTTTAAACGGTGAATATGAACTAAAGGTAAAGATTGATCATGAAGATGCTTATGAGATAACTTTATTTGTTAATGTTGATGATAAAAAGGTCACAGTAAATAATGTATTGTAATTTTAATGTGAGTCAATATTATTATAGTTATAATAAAAGCTAATACTAGATTAAGCTGTATATAACCCCCTTTGGATTACAATTACTTATATATAATTATTAGTTATATTAATATATTTAATTCAAAGGAAGAAGTATGGCAAGACTTGTAGTGCTTGGTGGTGGAGTAGCAGGACATACTGCTGCAACATTTGCCGCAAAATGGCTTGGAAGCGAACATGAAGTTGTAGTAGTCACACCAAACAGTAAATGGAACTGGATACCTTCAAATATCTGGGTAGGTGTAGGTGAGATGTCAAAAGATGATGTTACTTTTGATCTGGCTCCTGTGTATAAACAAGCAGGTATCACTTATAAGCAGGCAAAGTGTATATCTATTCATCCTGAAGGAAAAGTAGGAAGTGATAAAAACTTTGTAACTATTGAACATACAAGTAAAAGTGACTCTGGTAAATCTGAAGAACTTGAGTATGATTATCTTATCAATGCTACAGGTCCAAAACTAAACTTCGGAGCAACTCCCGGTCTTGGTGAGGGCAATCAAATGGGAAGCCATACTGTTTCAGTATGTACGGCAGACCATGCTACACATGCAAATCATGAACTTGAAGACTCTATCAAAAAAATGAAAGCAGGCGAAAGCCAAAATATTCTTATAGGTACAGGTCATGGTATGTGTACTTGTCAAGGTGCTGCTTTTGAATATATCTTCAATGTAGAGCAAAAGCTTAGACAAGAGGGTGTAAGAGATAAAGCAAATATGATCTGGATCTCAAATGAACAGTTCTTGGGTGACTTTGGTATGGGTGCTATGCACATAGATAGAGGTGGATACAGAACACACTCTAAAGTATTTACAGAATCTATCTTCGCAGAAAGAGGAATGAACTGGATAACAAGAGCACATGTAAATAAAGTAGAAGAGGGTAAGATAACTTATGAAACTTTAGAGGGTGATATAAAGACCCAAGAGTTTGACTTCGCTATGCTTATTCCACCGTTTGCCGGGGTTGGTTTAAAAGCTTACGGTAAAGATGGAAGCGATATTACCGATACTATTTTTGCACCTAATGGCTTTATGAAAGTTGATGCTGATTATACTCCTAAACCATATGAAAAGTGGTCTGCTGATGACTGGCCTTCAACATTACAAAATCCTTCATATTCAAATATGTTTGCAGCAGGTATCGCTTTTGCACCGCCTCATCTAATTTCACAGCCTGCAAGTAGTCCAAATGGAACTCCTATAAACCCAACACCTCCAAGAACAGGTATGCCAAGTGCGATGATGGGTAAAGCAGTTGCAGCCTCAATTTGTGATATGATTAACGGTAAATCAGAAGAGCCTACTCATACAGCTAAAATGTCTGAGATGGGAGCAGCGTGTGTTGCTAGTACAGGTAAGGGTATCTTTAGTGGAACAGCAGCTGCTATGACAGTATATCCTGTAGTGCCTGACTATAAAAAGTATCCTGAAACAGGAAGAGATCAAAGTCTTACATTCGGTGAGGTTGGTCTTGCGGGTCACTGGATAAAGCACTTGCTTCACTATCTATTCTTATGGAAAGCAAAGATTAAGCCAGGCTGGACCCTAATCCCAGAATAATAGTTGATTTTATGCACTATTTCTTCGTTAAAGCTTTGATCATTTACTATAGTAAACTTCACAAAGCTTTGCCTTGAACTAGCACATAATCTCAACTATTAATTTAATTTAATATATAAAATAAAATTTAAAAAAGGAAAAAACATGAATGACAATAACAAACCGTACGAACAAGCATATTTCCCTCCAAAACCTAATAAGTTTACAAAATTTATGAGAACTTGTGTACTTTGGCAGATTATAAGGTTTATAGCTATAAATCTAAAAATGATGAGAGTAATCTCTAAATCACACTAAACAATATAAAAACAGCATTTTGCTGTTTTTTACTTTTCAATAACCTCTTTAGGTGTTAGATAATTCAGTTTTATAAGTATTTTACTAATTTCTCTAAAAACTGGAACAGCTGAGTTTGAAGCATAATAGTAGTACCAGTATTTACCTTTATTTACCGGATCATTTACTGTTACACCTATGGTATATTTTTTTTCACCATCATTTACAAATCCAAAAAAACTACTCATATACTTTCTTTGATATTTACCTTTTTCAGCAATATTTGCAGTACCTGTTTTACCTCCAACTTCCAAGCCCTCTATTTTAGCTTTTGTTCCTGTACCCTCTTGTACTGTTTGGACAAGAAGTTCTTTTATCTTTTGTGCTGTTTTTGGTGTGATGATCTGATCAAGGTTTTTATTGTTTGATTTATTTACTATATAAGGTATTACGGCTTTACCTCCGTTGTTAAATACTGAGTATGCTTTTATCATTTGTATAAATGTGGCAGTTATACCCTGACCATAAGAGTCTGTGGTTTTAAATATATTGTCTTTCCCTTTAGATTCACCTGCTGCATATTGTCTTAATGAGTGGATAACCCCTTTTTTTTCGTAGGGTAAATCTATACCTGTTTTTTTAGATAAACCAAATTTTTTATATCCGTCATAAAATTCATGAGCTGTTAGTCTATTTGCTATTTTTGCAGTTCCTATATTACTAGAATAGATAAAAATATCTTTTAGTGTTAAGTATTTTTTTGTAAATTGGTGATCATCTCCAATTGTCCATCTTCCTATTTTATATTTACCTTTTGGGTATTCCCCTTTTTTATTTTTTTTACCTTTGTTGTGTGCTTTAAATAGTTCACTTGAATTTACCTTACCTTTGTCAAGAGCCAAAGATATTGCAATAGGTTTTACTATAGAACCAGGTTCAAATTGATATTCGATTGCATTTACATTTAGGTTTGGGATATCATCTTGTTTTAATCTGGCAGGATTGTATCTGTTTGAACTAGCCAATGACAATATTTTTCCTGTATCACTTTCCATAACAGATACAATTATCTCTTGACACTGAAGTTTTACTTTGTATCTATCTAGCATAAGTTCAATATTTCTTTGAAGCTTTAAAGGGATAGTCAAGTGAAGGTCTTGACCGTCCTCTCTTTGTGTAATCTTTGAATCTTTATTGAAGATGATATATGAAAGGATATCTTTTTCACCTTTTAAAATACCGTCTTGCATATTGTTTAGGTCATCATTAAATTGTTTTTCCAAACCTTTTACACCATTGACTCTTTGTTTCCCTGTTTCAGAATTGTTTTTTCTCATAAATCCAATTACGGGGGTAAGTGTATCTTTATATGGATATACTCTCTCCTCACCTGTTTCAAAGATGCTAAGACCGTAAAGTCTGCTAGTGCCGTTTATTTTTATAGACTTAAAAACATCAAGTTTTCGTAACTTAAAGGCAAGTGATTTTAAATCTTTTGCTGTTCTTTGATCTATGGTTCTTGAAAGGATTATAAACCCTCGTCTACTTTTTATCTTATCTTGTAGAGTTTTTTTATCTATATTGCTGTAGATGGAGAATAGAGTGATAAAGAGTTCTTTTTTTGCCAAACTTCTTGTATCTATTGATGCTGAATATATTTTTCTTGAAGTTCCTATTTTGAAGTTATCTGCACTAAAGATATTTCCCCTTACTGCAAGCTCTTTTTTTGTAGTCATTAAAGAGGGCAGATCTCTATCTTCTTTGATCGTTTTTGTAATTGAAAAAATTAAAATTGAAAAGGCAATTATTATTAATATGATTAAGGTTAATATCTTTTTGATTATTGGTAATTCTTGTTGTTGTTTTTTTGAGGGCATCATTTTTCCATAAATATATATACCATTTGGTATACTTTCAAAATGAATTTTATCAAAAAAAAGATTAAAGCACTTACCGACAAACATCAGCCTGACTATACACTATTTTTTTTAAGTTCGGTATTGATCATTATCAGTATACTTTTTTCATATTCTCTTTCTATATATACTGTTGTTTATTGGGATTATGATCAGTTCCATTTTTTTTATAGACAGCTTTTTTCTGGTTTACTTGCTATTGGGATAATGTGGATCTTGTCTCAGATAAGACCGGATCAGCTTGTGCCTAAAGCAGGGTGGTTTTTGTTTGCTCTTTTTCTATTTTTAATAATAATTATGCAGTTTCTACCTGCTTCTTTGGTAACAGAATCCGGCGGTGCAAAAAGATGGATAAGATTACCGGGTATTTCACTCTCTCCCGTAGAGTTTTTCAAGATAGGTTTTATATACTTTTTAGCTTATTCATTTCACAAGCGTTTAACAGATATAGGTAAAATGAAATTTATAGATGAATTAAAACTTTTGGCTCCTTATGGTGTGGTATTTGCAATAGTAGTATTTTTAATAGCAGTACTTCAAAAAGATCTTGGTCAAACAGTACTGCTTGGCGGTACTTTGTTTATCATGCTCATGTTTGCAAATAGAAGTTGGAAAGTATTCGCTTCTTTAATTGGAGTTGCTGTTGCAGGTTTGGCTGCTTTGATACTTTTGTTTCCACATAGACTTACAAGGATACAAAGTTGGTGGAGTATGGTACAAGACAGTGTATTGTCATTTATGCCTGATATTGTGGCAAACAACCTTAGAATAGATAATTTTCCAGAGCCTTATCAAGTTGGACACTCACTAAATGCAATTAATAATGGTGGGTTTACAGGTACGGGTATAGGTGAGGGTGCTTTAAAGCTTGGCTTTTTAAGTGAAGTTCATACGGACTTTGTTCTTGCAGGTATCATGGAAGAGACCGGACTTGTTGGACTTTGCGTGGTATTGTTACTTCTTTTTGGTGTAATATTTAGGATATTTAGAATAAGCAGACGGATACAGAATAAAAAATATCATCTATTCTCTTTGGGTATTGGACTTATGATTAGTATAGCTTTTTTGATAAATTCATACGGTATTTCGGGAATAATTCCTATAAAAGGTATTGCGGTTCCATTTTTAAGCTACGGAGGTAGTTCTCTTATTGCCATATCAGTTGCAGTAGGATTGGTACTTTCAATAAGCCGAGATATACCCAAAGAAGATATAAAGGAAAAATAGTGTCTAAAACAATAATAGTAACAGGGGGAGGAACTGGCGGACATTTAAGTGTTGCTAGATCATTTATAGATGAGTTTTATAAAAGAGGCTACAGGATAATTTATATAGGGTCATTAAAAGGGCAGGATAGACAATGGTTTGAAAATGAACCTAAACTTTATAAAAAGTATTTTTTTGATACTAGAGGTGTAGTGGATCAAAACCTTTTGGGGAAGTTTAAATCTTTGTATAAAATATTAAAAGCTGTAGTAGACTCTATAGGGGTCATAGTAAAATATAAAGTATCAAAAATTGTAAGTGTGGGAGGATTTAGTGCTGCTGCTGCCAGTTTTGCTGCAATATTAACTAGAAAAGATTTCTATATACATGAACAAAACTCTGTTATGGGAAAACTTAACAAACTAACTGCCAAGGGTGCAAAAGAGGTTTTTAGTTCATATGATGAGAGTTCAAAAGTAAAAGACTATCCTATAAATCAAATCTTTTTTGAACATACCAGAATAAGAGAATCTGTAAAAACTGTTATATTTTTAGGTGGAAGTCAGGGTGCAGATGCGATAAATAAGTTTGCACTAAAAGTTGCTACAGCTTTAGATAAAATGAATATAAATATCATCCATCAGACAGGTAAAAACAGTTTCAAAGATATAAAAGAACAATATGCAGAATTAGGTATAAAAGCTGATGTATTTGATTTTAGTAAAGAAATCTTATCAAAAATGGATAAAGCGGATTTTGCAGTAAGTCGTGCAGGGGCAAGCACTCTTTGGGAGTTAACAGCATTAGGCATCCCTACACTATATGTACCTTTTCCCTATGCAGCAGCAGACCATCAGTATTATAATGCAAAATATTTAATTGACAATGGTTTGTGTTTTTTAAAAAGGGAAGATGAACTAACTCAAGAGTATTTGATTGAAGCAATTAATAGTGATATAGGATCAATAAGTAAAATGTTATCTGAATCTATTCAAAAAAACGGTATTGAAAAAATAGTTGACATGATTGAATTGCCAACTTGAATTGACAATTCAAATCACAAGTGTAATTTATCACTACTTATTTTTCTTCTTTGTGGTTTTCTTTACGCTTTGACAACCATTCTTCATGATTATAGTCAACATTAACTACTTCTACTAAACTTTCTATCCACTCTTCTGCTTCTTTATATTGACTTAGTCCGAAAGCTTTTATAATAAATTCACCTCTTGACTTAACTGCAGTAGAAAATGCTTTTACTAAATAAGCATTATGTTCTTCAACTATTTTTATTTCTGTAACTGTAGATAAGCATACATACTCACCATACTGCGTTTTTAAATATTCCATAATCTTCCTTTTCATATTCTTATGAGTCATTATATAATAATTTTATAGTAAAAATGTGTTGTGTTTGAAATAATTGTATTTATTGATAAGTAATTGATTTTTGTTTGAGTGTTTTGACTAGTTAAAATTTAGTGGCGCGGTTGACGAGACTCGAACTCGCGGCCCCCTGCGTGACAGGCAGGTATTCTAACCAACTGAACTACAACCGCACTAAATTTAAAATGGTGGTCGATACTAGACTCGAACTAGTGACATCTACCTTGTAAGGGTAGCGCTCTACCAACTGAGCTAATCGACCGTTGGTAAATATGGTGACCCCACGGAGACTCGAACTCCGGTAACATGGATG
>JAYEKV010000139.1:7242-17542 GCA_034716855.1 Campylobacterota bacterium
TGGTGGTCGATACTAGACTCGAACTAGTGACATCTACCTTGTAAGGGTAGCGCTCTACCAACTGAGCTAATCGACCGTTGGTAAATATGGTGACCCCACGGAGACTCGAACTCCGGTAACATGGATGAAAACCATGGATCCTAACCGCTAGACGATGGGGCCAACAATAAAAAATAGATCATTTACAAAGCTAGGATTTGTAAATAAAATGGTGACCCGTGTTGGATTCGAACCAACGGCCACCTCCTTAAAAGGGAGATGCTCTACCGGCTGAGCTAACAGGTCATTAAATCTAATAAATAATATATAAAAGTGTTCTTTAAAAACTTCACATTTAGTGAACTTTCTAAATTCATAGTGGCGCGGTTGACGAGACTCGAACTCGCGGCCCCCTGCGTGACAGGCAGGTATTCTAACCAACTGAACTACAACCGCACTTGCACTTTTATATAAATAATGGTGACCCCACGGAGACTCGAACTCCGGTAACATGGATGAAAACCATGGATCCTAACCGCTAGACGATGGGGCCAACAATGGTGGTCGATACTAGACTCGAACTAGTGACATCTACCTTGTAAGGGTAGCGCTCTACCAACTGAGCTAATCGACCGTTGGTAAATGGTGACCCGTGTTGGATTCGAACCAACGGCCACCTCCTTAAAAGGGAGATGCTCTACCGGCTGAGCTAACAGGTCACTTTCTTAAAAGTTAAGTAGTTTTAAAAACTTCTTTGCTTTTTTCGTGGCGGAATTATAATAGAAAAAATATATTTTGTCAAGAGTTTTTACAACAAATTTCAAAATTCTTCTTTAATGCCATATTTGCGGCTTGTGCTTGAACCTCTTTTCTTGCTCCTTTAAAGCTGTAAAAATCTATATTTTGAATACCTTTTTTACTCATCACACCTACTACAACTGTTCCTACTGGTTTATCTTTTGTTCCTCCTGTTGGTCCTGCTACTCCACTTACTGCCATTGCATAATCTGCATCAAATTTTTTTAAAACACCCTTTAACATCTCTTCAACCGTTTGAATACTAACTGCTCCATATTTAATCATGGTTTCTTTTTTTACACCTAGTTCTTGTTCTTTTATATCATTGCAATATGTTATTATAGAACCTCTAAAGATACTTGAAGAACCTGAAACTTCAGTAATCATTGAAGAGATCAATCCTCCTGTGCAACTTTCAGCACAAGTTATTGTTTCACCTCTTTGTTTTAATATATTTTGGAACTCTTCCATCTGTTCAAATTTTTTCATTATTTAGATCCTGCCTTATTTGTAAATCTTTATCTGTACTGATAGTATAATATTATAACGATTAAGTATCTGCTAAACTTTGATATAAATACAAATATAAAAAACTTTGTTAAATTATATTTTAATACCCCTGCTATTAATGTAAAGCCATCACCTATAATTGGAAGCCATGAGAATAAAAGAGCAACCATACCGTACTTATCAAAGAATTTTTTATATCTTTGTATGTTTTTTTCTTTTATATATTTTTTTTCAACTAGATACTCTTCACCTTTTAGTCCTATGAAATAATTTACATATCCTCCAAGAGTATTTCCTATAACTGCCAATGAGAATAATAGATATATATCGTAATTTTGCTCTATATTATAAATTAGAACTGCTTCACTACCCAAAGGTATCAAAGTTGCAGATAAAAAGGCAGTTAGAAACATTAGAAGATATACCATTTAAGTGCCTTAAATAATTTAAGCTATTTTTAGATATACTCTAGCTTATTTTAGATTATAGGATTATTAAAAAAATGTCAGAAACAATAGATTATAAAGACACACTACAATTACCTAAAACAAGTTTCCCAATGAGAGGAAGCTTGCCAAACAATGAACCAAAAGCTTATAAGCTTTGGGATGAAACAAAAGTATACGATAGAATGAAGGCTAACAGAAAAGATGCCGAAAGTTTTACTTTACATGATGGACCTCCATATGCAAATGGAAATACACACATAGGTCATGCACTAAACAAAGTACTTAAAGATATTATCATTAAGTATCATTACTTTGATGGTAAATCAGTAAGATTTACTCCAGGTTGGGACTGTCATGGTCTACCAATCGAGCAAAAAGTTGAAGAAGCACTAAATAAAAAAAAGGGTGGAAAAAAGAAAAAAGATCTACCTAAAAGTGAATTTAGAGAACTATGTAGAAATCATGCTGGAAAGTTCATCGACATCCAAAGAGATGAATTCAAGCAATTAGGTATCTTAGCTGATTGGGAAAAGCCATATTTAACTATGGACTTTAAATTTGAAGCAAATATCTATAGAGAGCTTATTGCTATTGCAAAGCAGGGACTATTAGTACAAAGATCTAAGCCTGTATATTGGTCATGGGCTGCACAAACAGCTCTAGCAGAAGCTGAAGTAGAGTATGAAGATAAAGTATCTCCATCTATTTTTGTTGCCTTTAAATTAAAAGATGTTGATGCAAAAGTTATCATCTGGACTACTACACCTTGGACACTGCCTGCAAATACGGGTATTGCTATAAATGGTGAAGAGGAGTATGTAAAAACTACTGATGGTTTCATAGTAGCTAAAAAATTACTTGGTTCTTTAAAAGCTGATGAAGTAGTAAGTGGTGATATAGAGTGTGATATAGATCCAAAAACTTTAGAAAATACTTATGCTATCAATCCACTAAATGGTAGAGAGTCAAAAATAGTACTTGGTGATCATGTAATGATGGATTCAGGAACAGGTGCAGTTCATACAGCTCCAGGACATGGTGAGGATGACTATAAAGTAGGGCTTCAATACGGTCTTGATGTTATTATGCCTGTAGGTGCTAACGGTGCATACGATAATACTGTGGTGCGAGAAAATCTTCTTCCAAACCCAGAAGAGTTCTTAAATGTAAATGTATTTAAAGCAAATGACAGAATCTTAGAGCTTTTAGGTGAGAACTTATTAAAAAGAGTTGATATAACTCACTCTTACCCACACTGTTGGAGAACACATAAACCGGTAATATTTAGAGCAACTAAACAATGGTTTATAGCTATGGATCAGCCTTATGGGAAAAAAGGAAATACTTTAAGACAAAATGCACTTGACACTATTGATGAAGTGACTTTCTATCCAGAACATGGTGAAAATAGACTTAGAACTATGATAGAGGGTCGTCCAGACTGGTGTATAAGTAGACAAAGAGATTGGGGTGTGCCTATTGCATTCTTTAGAAATAAACTAACAGATGAGATAGTTTATGATGAAAGAGTACTTAACTATGTAGCTATGATCTTTGAACAAAAAGGTGCGGATGCTTGGTATGACTTAACTATTGAAGAGTTATTATACCCAGGAAGCGGACTAAACCCTGATGATCTGGAAAAAACTATGGATATATTAGATGTATGGTTTGATTCTGGTTCAACACAGAATGCTGTTTTAAGAAGCAGAAACTATGATGCGGGAACTTATCCGGCTGATATGTATCTTGAAGGAAGTGATCAACATAGAGGTTGGTTCCAGTCTTCATTACTTACTTCTCTAGCTTCATCAGAAATAGCACCTTATAAGTCTATCCTTACTCATGGATTTACTGTGGATGCTAAGGGTGAAAAGATGTCTAAGTCAAAAGGAAATGTTGTCGCACCTGATAAGGTTATCAAACAATATGGTTCTGAGATACTTAGAATGTGGGTTGCTATGTCTGATTATCAATCTGATCTAAAGATCTCTGACGGTATTTTGAAGCAGATGGCTGAACAATACAGAAAGATAAGAAATACAGGAAAGATCTTACTTGGAAATGTTGCAGAGCTTGAAGAGATCGCACCACTAGATACTATGAGTGAAGTTGATCTATGGATTTTAGATAAAGCACAAAAAGTATTTCATGAAGTAGATGAGAGCTTTAAAGCATACGACTATAGTAGAGGTATCAATAAACTAAACCACTTCTTGGTTGCAGAGCTTTCAAATATTTATATAGATGTATGTAAAGACAAGATGTACTGTGACGGTAATGATTCAACTACAAGAGTTGCATCTGCATCTGCTATGGCAATGATAGCTAAGGCATTTATAACTACACTTGCACCTGTTCTTACATATACTATGGATGAGCTTATTACCCATGCACCTGCTGTTATCAAAGGTGAGGCAAAAGATATCTTTGATATGCCTAAGTACTATCTTCCAAAAATTGAACTAAAACTTAATGAAGAACATTTACTTGAAGCAAAAAGTAAATTTGCAGAAATAAAAGATAAACTAAATAAAGATAAAACTATAAAGTCTACTTTAGAGCTTATTATCTATACAAACAGTGAAGAGATATTGGCACTTGACAGTACAATTGCAGAAGATTGGTTTGTGGTAAGTAAAGTAGTAACTCAAAAAGCTGAAAACCCTATAGATAGTTTTCAAGTAGATGGAAAAGATTTTGAAGTATATAAAGCAACAGAGGAAAAGTGTCCAAGATGTTGGAAATTTAGAGCTTCAAGTGAAGATTCACTATGTCAAAGATGTGATGAGGTTGTAAACTCATAATGAGTGAGCCTGTAACTTTAACATTTATATTTCAAACAATAGGAGTAATATTAGCCATTACTGCTATTGCTATAGTTTTAGTAAACAAAAAAACAAAAAATTTAAATAAGGAAAAGTAAAAATGACAATGCCTTTTACAGATGAAGACTTACAGCAACCTGTAGGTAATATCATAGAAACAAAAATTGCACCTATGTTAGCAAGAGATGGAGGAGCAATAGCACTGTTACAGATAAAAGACGGAAAAGTGTATGTACAACTTCAAGGTGCATGTGTAGGATGTGCAGCAAGTGGAAGTACTTTGAAGTTTATAGTTGAAAAAGAGTTAAAAGCAGCAATTCATCCTGAGTTAGAGATCATAAATGTACCTCAGGGTATGGAAAAGGAGATCCTTAATGGATAACATTGAAAATATATTAAAAAAAGCCCATTCTTTATTTACTGCAAAAGAGTATGACAAGGCACTTTTTTTATATTCTCAAGTATTATCTACTGATCCATTAAGTAAAGAGTATCAACTATATGGTATATTTTGCGATATTGGTTCAGAAAGTGATGAAAAAGCTCAAAGTTTATTTGAATATTTTATAGTATCTAAAGATATTGATTTTGATGAAGCTGTTAAATATGTTGAGGATGTTATTGAAGCAAATGACGGAGACAATAATAAAATGATGGGTCTTTTAAAGGATATTTCAAGCAGTAATGTAGAATCTTTGAATGCAATAGAATATAAAGATTTTATGAGTTTGGTAGAGTCCAGAGGTTCGTTTAAGGAAGCATATCAGGATATTATGTTTAGTACAAAAGTGGCTATTACTACAAAAGAAGAGCTTTTGGATTTTATAAACAGGCTTATTGATAATAATTTTAGACATACGGCATATAATTATTTAGACGGATTTAATGAGTTTTTTGAATATGATAATGAACTTAGTAATTTATATGAAAAACTAGAAAGAGCAGAAGTTGACACTAATACAAAACAATAAAATATTTACAGATAACTCCAATGAAGTAACAAAAGATAGTATATTTGTTGTTTCAAAATACAATGATGAGTTTCTTGACGATGCTAAATCAAAAGGTGCAAAAGAGGTTATAAAAAGTAATGAACTAGCAAAATATTTTGATTTTTCAAAAATAAAAGTTGTAGGTATTACCGGAACTAACGGTAAAACTACAACTGCTGCTGCAATATACTCTATCCTTTTAGATCTTGGTTATAAAGTAGCACTTCAAGGTACAAGAGGTTTTTTCATAAATGATGAAAAGATAGAAGATTATACTCTTACTACCCCTGTACAGTTAGGAAACTTTTCACATATTCAAAAAGCACTTGAAAATGGATGTGAGTATTTTATAATGGAAGTAAGTTCACATGCAATTGAACAGAATCGTATAGAGGGACTTGACTTTGCTTTAAAAGTGCATACAAATATCACTTCTGATCACCTTGACTATCATGGAACACTTCAAGAGTATATAGATGTAAAAAACAGCTTTTTCCAAGATGATTCTATGAAACTTATAAACAAAGATGATCCAAATATTAAATTTAAGATGAAAAATGTTTATGCTTATGGTCTAGATAATCCTGCAACATATAAAATAAGTGCATATAGTCTTAAAAACGGTATACATGCGGCTATGGAACACTTTGCAAATGTTGTAAGCTTTACATCACCTATGATGGGACTTTTTAACATATATAATCTAACAGCAGCTATAGCCTCTGTAAACCTTATAACAAAAGAACCTCTGCAAAAAATATGTGATGAAGCAGAATTTTTTGCAGGAGTGTCAGGGCGTATGGAAGTTGTATCTACAGAACCCCTTATAATAATAGACTTTGCACATACAAAAGATGGAATGGAAAAAGTACTGAATAATTTTTTAGATTATGATATAATTACCGTTTTTGGTGCAGGTGGAGATAGAGATAGAACTAAAAGACCTGCTATGGGTATGGTTGCCTCGCAACATTCAAAAGAGATAATAATCACTAGCGATAATCCAAGATATGAAGACCCTGATCAAATATGTGAAGATATATTACAAGGGATAAAAACTAAAGATATAGTAACTGTGGAACTGAACAGGAAAGAAGCTATAAAAAAAGCTTTAGAGTTAGCAAAGAGCTATGATAAGCCTGTAATATGTATACTTGGTAAAGGTGATGAGCAAAATCAGATTATATATGATCAGAAGATGCCACTAAATGATAAAAACATAGTTTTAGAAATTTTAGGATAAAAATGAGTACCAATAAAAAGGTTTTAACTATAATTATAACAATGATGCTTTCAGTATCATTGGTAAGTATTTTTGTATTTATATATAATTTTAAAGTATTCAGTATAAAAAACACTACCGATAAAGCTATAAGTATAGCTCAAAATGTAAGAGATGGTCTTACTGCACATATGGTTAACGGAACTATGGATAAAAGAGATCTATTCTTAGGTAATATTGCAAGAAATCAGAATATAGATAACTTTCATCTTTTAAGAGCTCAGTCTGTTATAGATCAATATGGTGAAGGTTTGTACGGTGAAAATATCGCAACAAATCTTGAGAAAGAGGTAATAAGTACAAATAAGATACAAACCCAACTTTTAGAAAGTGTAAATAGCGTTGTATTAAAAGTGAGTATACCTTATATCGCAACATCTACATCCAATCCAAATTGTATCACATGTCATACAGCAAAAGAGGGTGAGTTACTTGGTGTTATAAGTATGGATCTTGAGGTCAGTGAGACAAGGATGGAGGGTGTTTTAATTGCAGCCAAAATTTTATTTATTGTACTTCTTATATTGATAATATCAATTTTTGTTGCAAATTATTATATAAGACCATATGTAAAACTTTTTGATGATCTGGAAAATGGTATATCGCAAGCATATAGAGGAGACTTCTCATATGAAATAGATACAACTCTTACCAACGAAGCAGGAGAAGTGGCACAAAGGTTAAATGAGCTTTCTGAGATATATAAATTTAAAAAAACAATAGAACTTGATATAGACAAGTATGTGATTTATGACAGATTAGTTCATGTATTGCAAACAAAATTTGATATAAACAAATTTATTTTGTTTGAGATAAGCAGTAAAACAAAAATCAGAGATATTGTTTATGATTCAGCAGATCTAAATGATGTGGAGCTTGATGGTAATGCAAACTTATGTAGAGCTTACAGAACATCTTCTACAGTATTTTCAAGTGATTTTGACAATATATGTTTAAATTGTAAACAAAAAACAAGTGAATATATTTGTCTTAGCTATACAATAGATGAAGAGCATTCTTTGGTTCTTCATATGCAAGCTTCAAAAAAAGAAGAGATAGATAGAATCAAAAAGTTTATACCTGTAATAAACAATTATATAGAGATGGCTAAGCCTGTTATTGAGAGTAAGATACTAATGGGGATACTTAAAGAGACAACGCTAAGAGATCCTATGACCTCACTTTATAACAGAAGATTTTTAAATGAAGTTCTTGACTCAAATATACCATCCAGAACAAAAGAAAATACAACACATGCCGTATTAATGATTGACATTGATTTCTTCAAGAAAGTTAATGATACATATGGGCACGATGTGGGTGATAATGTTATCAAAAAACTGGCCGTAATTATGAAAGAGTCTGTTAGAAATTCAGATATGCCTGTAAGGTACGGTGGAGAAGAGTTCTTGATTTTACTTTTAAACAGCACAAAAGAAAAAACGCTTGAAATAGCAAATACTATAAATAAAAAGTTTGCTTCTGAAATCTTTACTGCACCGAATGAAACTTTCAATAAAACACTTAGTGTGGGTATCTCGTATTATCCTGAAAATGGTGATAGTTTATGGAAATGTATAAAGTTTGCAGATGAAGCACTTTATGAAGCAAAAAATACAGGAAGAGATAAAGTAGTTGAGTTTGAAAGCAGAATGCACACAGAAGGTGATGATTATTAAGTTATAAGTTTTATATAACTTTAATATATCTTAGATAAAATGCCAAAATTTTATAAATAACAATAATAAACAACAAAAAGGAATTATAATGGATATGCCAGCAATACCGCAACCAAATTTTTATATATTTAAATGTGAGCAAAGTTCACCTCCAGGGATGCCAAAACCATCTTGTGTAAACGAACAAACAAGAGATCTATTCAATCATATGGCACAAAGAATGATGGAAAAAGGTCTTATGGGTCCTGTTCAACCAATCAGAACAAGTTGTTTAGGAAGATGTCAAATGGGTCCTGTTATGTTAATGGAACCGGGACACCATATGTATGTACAACTTACAAAAGAGAAGATTGATAGAATTATCGATGAGCATATAATCGGTGGTAAGCCAGTAGAGGAATACATCATACCTGAACAGTTTTGGGGTGAGCCTCAACCGTTGAGTTAAAATACAATATTAGGAATACAGATGACATTCGATATGTTATATAGCAAAATTCATAGAGCAAGTGTTACGGATGCTAACTTAAATTATATTGGTTCTATAACAATTGATGAGGAGCTTTTAGAAGCTTCTGCTATGAGAATAGGACAAAAAGTAGAGATCGTTAATGTTAATAACGGTGAGAGATTTTCAACTTATGTGATCAAAGGTAAAAGAGGTGCAAGGGAGATGTGTCTTAACGGTGCAGCTGCTAGAAAAGTTGAGATCGGAGACAAGATCATAGTTATTGCATATGCTTCTTACAATGAAACAGAGTTAGAGAACTATAAGCCTATTGTAGTTCATGTAGATGATAACAACGATATACTTGAAATCACAAATGAACTTATAGGGAGTGACGGTCATGTTTGATGGAGTTGACTTAAGTAAAATTAACTTAAATGATATGATGGGTCAAGTACAAGAGATGGCAGAAAAAGCCAAAGAGAACGGTGCTAATCAACTATTTACTTCAAAAGTGGGCGGTGGTATGATAGAGCTTTCTATCAACGGTAACTCTGAAGTGGTTGATCTACAAATAGATGACTCACTTTTAGAAGATAAAGACTCATTGCAGATACTTTTAATAAGTGCTATGAACGATGTGATCAAACAAAGTGATGAAAATAAAAAAGCTCAAGCTTTAAATATGATGGGCGGTATGAACCCGTTCGCTGCAAAATAACTACAAATGGATACAGAAAAATTACTTAATGAATTTGAAGAATACTTAAATAGTAATCTTCCTGTTTCCAAAACTTTCCATCCTATTTTTGAGGATGCCCTTGGACTTATGTTAAAAGCAGGCGGAAAAAGATTTAGACCTATGTTGATGTTGAGCATAGTCGAATCTGTTGAACCATTACTAAGAGTAAATACAATGCCAGTTGCTTTAGCTGTTGAATATCTACATACCTACTCACTGATACATGATGACCTTCCTTCTATGGATGATGCTGATTTAAGAAGAGGATTTGAGACACTTCACAAAAAATACGATGAAGTAACTGCAATTCTTGTAGGTGATGCACTAAATACACACAGTTTTAATTTAATAGCAAATGCACCTTTAAGCAGTGATGTAAAAGTTGAGCTTATCAAGATACTAAGCTGTGACGGTGGAATTGATGGTATGATAATCGGTCAAGCAATTGACTGTTATTTTGAAAACCAAAAAATAGAACTAGATCAGTTAGAGTTTCTTCATATACACAAAACAGCAAAACTTATTGCTGGAAGTTTAAAGATGGGAGCAGTCGTAGCAGATCTTCCAAAAGATATACAAGATGATCTATATAA
>JAYEKV010000140.1:0-4653 GCA_034716855.1 Campylobacterota bacterium
AGAACTTTCAACTTTTTGTTTGACTCATCTTTGCGTTGTGTCTCACTCAAATTGGACGGGAATTATAATAGATTTTTTTTAGTTTGTCAAGAGGTTATGCTTAATTAGTTCTTAAATTTTGAAATTTAGAAAAAAGTAGTTTTATAACTTGCTTTTTACTCTTGGTGGTGTAGTTGGTTGAAACAGTTGTATAACCGTCTTTGCCATCTTTGAATTTAATACATCATTTATATTAACTTCTTGTTGTGCCATATTTGGATTTTGTATATCACCCATCCCTGAGACACAGCCTGATGGTTGATTCATCTCTATATCTTCGATCATTGAACCAACACTATTATCATTTGCAGGTTCACTATCGTTAGATGGTGTTTTAACAGTTGCTTTTATACTGCGGGCTGTCTCCTTTGTATTTTCTTTTTTTATCTTATCAAATTCAAGTTCAGTATGTTCACCATATACTTCCTCTATAAAATTCTTAATATGAGAAAAGTTCTTATATAATAATGTTTTACAGTCACCTTGTGCAATACTGTTTATCTTTAATATATTATTCTCATATGATGAGTAAGAAAAGCTTTTTTCGAAACATTCACCTAGTTGATAGTTTTTTTCATATATATTTGCAACTACTTCACTAAACATTTTTTCATATTTATCTATTTTTTCAACTTCTTTTTCTTTTATATTAAGAGTAGTTTCTACATTTTCTTGAACTTCTATCTGTGATGGTATAGATTCTCTAACTATCGGCTCATTTACAATATTCTCATTTGTTTGTTTCGGTGCTATTTGTGTATCTAAAGGTATTTGCTGTTTAGGAATCTGGTCTTGCACATTTTTAACTAATTGCTCTTTTTTATCTTCAATTATTTCAGACAGTGATGCTTCAGTATTATTTATCTGTTCGATAACCTCATCAATTGTTTTTAAACTTACTGCCTCAACCATTTTTGAAAATGTCAGTATCAATACAAAACCACTATCACTATTCATATTTAATAATTGTTTCGAATCAGCTATAATTCTAAAGAATCTATCAAATATAAGAATATCGAACTTTGGATCATTCATAAGCATTTTTTGTTTAAGATATATACTTATCTCATCTAACACCTGTCCAACCTCATAACTCTCTAAAGATTCTATAACTGACCTTATATCACCCTTTGACAAAACTATGTCAAAAATCGAATCCAAAAAACTTGGATCTATCATACCTAACATATCTGTTACTGTATGAGTCGTAACTGTACCTTTTGAGTATATAATTGCCTGATCCAAAAGAGTCAAAGTATCTCTTAAGCTACCCTGTCCACTTCTTGTAAGCATCTCCAAAGCAGGTATCTCAAAATTTATATCTTCTATATTCAATATATGTGTCAAGTGGTGTATTATATTTTTATCAGATATTCTTTTAAATCTAAAGTGCTGTGTCCTACTTAATATTGTTGCAGGAAGTTTTAACGGATCAGTAGTAGCAAGTATGAACTTTACAAATTCAGGTGGTTCTTCCAGTGTCTTTAAAAGTGCATTAAAGGCCTGAGTAGTCAACATATGAACTTCATCTATGATAAAAACTTTATATTTGGCACTTGTAGGTTTATACTTTGTGTGTTCTATAAGCTCTTTGATATCATCGATACCTCTATTTGATGCAGCATCCATCTCTATAATATCAAGGTGTCTGTTTTCATTTGCACTTTGACACCCCGTACATTGTTCACAAGGTTTAGAGGTAGGGGCATTTTCACATACGAGAGATTTTGCCATGATCCTTGCGGTACTTGTCTTACCACTTCCTCTTAATCCCGATAAAAGATATGCATGAGACAATCTGTTTGTATCTAGTGCAAGAGCCAATGTTGTTGATATAGTATCTTGGCCAATAAGATCTTCAAATCTTTTTGGTCTGTATTTTAGTGCTAAAACTTGTCTTGCATTCATATTAGTTATTACCTCTTATCATTATTTTTCCACCTTTATTCCATTTGTCCAAAATGTTATCTACCATTTCTAGGTTTATCTCACCTGTAAAATAAACATATACTTCTATATCATCTTCTTTAGCAATATGCCCATTCTTTTCAATAAGTTCTTTTAATCTATTTGCTATTGCATATCCTGTTTGTACCAAATGAATATCTTCACCCATTATCTTTTTAATATTATGTGATATCAAAGGATAATGAGTACATCCAAGAACGATAGTATCTACACAGTTATGTTTCATAGGTTCAAGCCAATTCTTCAACATATTGACAGTCTCATCACTATGAATCTCACCTTGTTCTATCTTCTGCACAAGTCCTGGACATGGTTGTTCATAAAGTGTAATACTATTACTTACAGATAAATTATCTGCCAAAAGTTGATATTTCTCACCTTTTAGTGTTGCAGGGGTTGCCAAAACTCCAACTTTTCCACTTACGGTAAAATTTACTGCAGGCTTTATACCTGGTTCCGTACCTATTACTATAAGATTTGGAAAACTTGATCTTAGATCAACAATAGCAGCAGATGTTGCAGTATTGCAAGCAACAATCAAAACATCTATTTGATACTGACTTGTAAGATACTTTGTTACTTCCAAACTATGAAGCAATATCTGTTCATTTGATTTTTCACCATAGGGTGCTGCCTGAGTATCTGCCACATAAAATATCTTTGCACCTTTAAATGTTTTAACAATTGCATCAACAACAGTCAAACCACCAAGTCCAGAGTCAAAAATACCTATTTTCAAATAAAACCTTTTTTCTTTTTATCTATCTTAAAAAGGAGATTCTATCATAAGTTTTTATATAATTTGATTATTTAAAAGAAAGTTGTAATTATGTTCCATCACTACCATCCATATAAACCTTTTATAAATTATAATACAAAAAAGATAATCACAGGTACACTCCCTCCTCCTAGATTTAGTACAAAGAACCTAAAACAAGAAGATGTAAACTTTCAGTACGGTTCATGTGACAATATGCTGTGGAAGGTAATCGATAAAATATATGAACTTGAGTTTTTATATGATAATTCACAAGAAGCTGTAAAACAAAGAAAAGAGTTCTTAATAAAGCACAAAATAGGTATATGTGATATAGTAAAGTCATGCGAAAGAGACAAAGTAGATGCCAGTGATATAGGTATGGAAAATGTAAAGTTACGAGATATATTAAACTGTCTTGAGCAATATCAAAATATCGATACTATCATCTTTACAGGGGGCTACTGCAAAAACTCCCCTGAATATTTCTTACGAAAAACTTTAAAAGAACACAACATAAAATATAAAAATATATCAACAGCTACCCCAAAAATACATATGTTTCACTTCAAAGGAAGAGATATAAAAACAATAAGCCTAACCTCCCCGTCCAATGCTGCCAATAGAAGCATAGGTGCAAACAAACTTTATAAAGAAAAAAAACTAAAAGACAACTCATATACAACTTTTAACTTTAGAATGGAACAATACAAGCTTGTATTTGACGGCAATATATAAGGAGATATATGAAACCTATAGATCAATTTATAACTCTAGTAGAAGATGAAAAGTTTGAAGAAGCCCACGAGGTACTGGAGCATGACTGGATAAGATTTAAAAAAGAGAATAAAAGAGAATATGCCCTATTTTACAAAGGACTTATAAACGGTGCTACCTCTATTGCTTTGATACGAAGAGGCAGAAGCCAAAGAGCTAGAGATGTAACATGGGGTGCTTTTATGAAGTATCGTGGATATATTGAGTATTCTTGTATTAATAATAGAGACAGGTATGTTGAGGCTATTGAGTTGATTGAGGTTAAGAGGGATAAGTTTATAATAGATTAATGGACTATTAAGATATAATATACAGCCATAAAGTTAACTTTCATTTTTTTAGAAAAAACGAAACAAAAAATCTGTTGCGGCTTTGGAGCCAAAGGTTCCTGAAAAGACAGGAATAATTTATTGCGTTGCGGAACTCCTTCCAAAATGTGACATTAAGTCACCTTTTTCCAGTCAGACAGTCCTCACTTTTCACCATAAATTACCCCTATCTTTTCAGCTCCTGCAGATGCAACCACTTAGACGACTAACTCTCATATTTAATTTGAATTATAAAGTAATATTTACGGACTTAAATGATGGTTGCATTATTGAAGCTGTAAATTTTGTCTGTTTAGAAGAAAACAGTCGAGGACTGTCTGAACGTTAAGAAGAGTGACTTAATGTCACTCTTTAGTGAGTTCCGCAGACGCTTCTAAATAGTCAAAATTTACAGGAACCCGAAGGGCTTCAATACTTTGCAACCGATTTTTTTTGGTTTCGTTTTTTTATAAAAAAAAAGGAAAGTTAATATATGACTGTTTATCTCAACTAAAAAATAAAACAACATAATGTATATTTATCAAGATATTTTCCAAATAATAGTACATTATGTTAGTTTATCACGTTATATAGACGATAAATATACATAAAATCATTAGAAATTTCAAAACAAATTGTAAAAATAATGTAATTTATTCTTCACAAAGCCTTTAGTTAAAGAGAATATGTAGTTTTTATGCATAACATAATAAATGTTGTTTATTAAGGGTATTTCCGTAATAATCTAACACTATGTATTATTAATAAATAGTTATGCTTAGTTTATAAAATTAATCTGACTAT
>JAYEKV010000141.1:0-7128 GCA_034716855.1 Campylobacterota bacterium
AATATGCAGATATTACAATGGAAAATAAAACACAATAAAGACAGTAACAATCAGTATTTATTTTTAACATGGCAGAAGAATTGGCAGGTTGAGTTAGCAAAAAAGATCAATAAAAAAGATTTTAACTTTGAGATGATAAAGGAACTACACCATATAAAAACAAATAAAGAGAATCTTTTAGATGGATCTAACAGTTCTTTCGAGATTTTGACTTCACTAATGATACTTTATTTGCATGATTCATTGAAACTTCTTGGAGCCGAACCAAATAAGCTTTCTGTAGATGCAATTGTTGGGATGGTTTTTATGATTTAGGGGTGCTCTTAATATTTACTTAAGTTTATATTTAATTATCATATGGTAAAATCACGCTAAATATTATACTTTTGAACTAAAAGTATATACATCAGGATATAAGTATCCCTAACTTTTCAACTAATACAATCAAAAAGGCAACCCTCTATTCATGGAAGAAACTAACCAACCAAAAGAAAACGAACAAGCAAAAGATGAAACTACACAAAAGTCTGAACCAAAAAAAAGACAACCTAGAAAAAACAACAACAAAAAATCTAGAACACATGTACCTGTACAGGGTCTTACAATAGAACAGTTAAGAGATAAAACTCTTGATGAACTTATCCAAACTGCACAAGATTTAGAGATAGAAAACCCTCAAGAGCTTCAAAGACAAGATCTTATGTTTGCTATTTTAGAGTCACAAACTACAGCCGGGGGATATGTACTGTTTACAGGTATCTTAGATATAAAAGAAGCTGGATTTGGATTTTTAAGACCATTAGACGGAAAGTTTAGTGATTCTTACAGTGATTCATATGTAAGTGCTACACAGATAAAAAGATTTGCTTTAAGAAGCGGTGATATTGTATCTGGTCAGGTTAGACCACCTGCTAAAGAGAGTGAAAAGTATTATGCACTTTTAAAAATAGAAGCTATAAATTATCTACCTGTAAATCAGTCAAAGAATAGACCTCTATTTGATAATCTTACTCCTTTATATTCAACAGAGAAATTTCAGTTTGAATATGAACCAACAAAACTAACAGGAAGAATAATAGATATGTTCGCACCTATGGGTAAAGGGCAAAGGGGACTTATAGTAGCACCTCCAAAGTCAGGTAAAACTGAACTATTAAAAGAGATAGCTCACGGTATAAGTAAAAATAATCCTGAAGCTACATTGATGGTACTTTTAATAGATGAAAGACCTGAAGAGGTAACAGATATGCAAAGATCAGTAAACGGTGAAGTTTACAGCTCAACTTTTGATCTACCTGCTGCAAATCATATAAAAGTAGCTGAGATGGTTATAAACAAAGCAAAAAGAGAAGTTGAGATGGGTAAAGATGTGGTTGTACTTCTTGACTCTATTACTAGACTAGCAAGAGCTTACAATACTGTTACACCTTCAAGCGGTAAAGTACTTTCTGGTGGTGTTGATGCAAATGCACTACATAAACCAAAAAGATTCTTTGGAGCTGCTAGAAATATAGAAGAGGGTGGTTCTTTAACTATAATAGCAACTACTTTAGTTGATACTGGTTCAAAGATGGATGAGGTTATTTTTGAAGAGTTTAAGGGTACGGGTAACTCGGAAGTTGTTCTAAGTAGAAAAGCAGCTGACAGAAGAGTATATCCAGCAGTAAATATTGTAAAATCTGGTACAAGAAAAGAGGAGCTTCTTCTTCATCCTGATGAGCTTCAAAAGATCTGGATACTTAGAAATGCTATGGCTGAGATGGATGAAGTTGAGTCATTGAAGTTTTTATATAAAAAAATTAAAGAGACAAAAAGCAATGCTGAATTTTTGATCTCTATGAACGGTTAAAAGATGAGATTTAATAACCTTTCACATGATGAAAAACTAGATCTTAAAAAAGAGCTTGAAAATACTATAGAAAAGTTAGGCGGTCAGTTTAACTTTTTGACAATGTTGGAAAATATAAGAGAAGAACAAAAACACCCACTATCTAATAAAACTGGAAAACTTCACTTTAAATCAGGGACTATAACTTGGGATAAACATATATTTGAAGATAAGGTAAAGGTATTAAAACAAATATCTATAAATACAAAAGAAGACAATATAGTATCTGTTGATAATGAAAAAATAAAAAAGCAGATCTTAAATACAATAAAAACAATATCAAAACTTTCTTTCAAAGTAAAAAATAAAGATCAAAAAGAGGATATTGCATTAGAGTTCAAAGCTTTTAATATTATTGATGACAACAATGTAGAGTTTGATCCTATTTTTCAGATCATTTTTTTAGATAGTGTAAATAATACAAAAAAGATTTTGAAATATTAGTAATTTTATATAGTTAATGACTTTGAATACTATCCCAACACCTTGTTATGTATGTGAGGAAGAACTTCTTGAAAAAAATCTAAAGCTTTTAAAGTTCGTTCAAGATGAAGCAGATGTAAATATACTTTTGGCATTAAAAGGTTTTGCTATGTTTTCAACTTTTGACCTTTGCAAAAAATATCTAAAAGGGTGTTGTGCTAGTGGCTTAAATGAGGCCGTTTTGGCAAAAGAGGAGTTTGGAGGTGAGGTTCATACTTATTCTCCTGCTTTCAAGCCAAATGAATTTGAACAAATAACACAAATATCAAATCATATAGTTTTTAACTCTTTTAATCAGCTAGAGACTTACAAATCTCAAGTAAAACAACATAACTCGCTTGGACTTAGAATAAATCCAGAGTATTCAAGTGTAGAAGTAGACCTATACAATCCTTGCGGTAACTACAGCCGCCTTGGTATCACAAAAAAAGAATTTCAAAAAAACATAATACTGAACACTGAATACTTAGCACTTGTTGATGGATTTCATTTTCATGCACTTTGTGAACAAAATGTTGATGCTTTAGAAGGGGTACTTTTAAAGTTTGAGAAAAACTTTAGTGAATACTTTTCTCAATTAAAGTGGGTCAATTTTGGAGGTGGACATCATATTACAAGAGTTGATTATGATGTAGAAGGTCTGATAAAACTATTAAAAGATTTTAAAAGTAGATATCCTCACTTAAAAGTTTATCTAGAACCAGGTGAAGCAGTAGGATGGCAGACAGGTTATCTTGAAGCTACTGTGCTTGATATAGTTCATAATGAGATAGATATAGCTATACTTGATACAAGTGCAGAGTGTCATATGCCTGATACTCTTGCTATGCCGTATAAGGCTGATATACGAAATGCCAGTAGTGATCCTGTTGAAAAAAAGTATAGATACAGACTAGGTGGAAATACTTGTCTTGCAGGGGATATTATAGGTGATTACTCTTTTGATAAAGCCTTGCAGATTGGACAGAAGATAATACTAGAAGATATGATCCACTACACTATGGTAAAAACTACGACATTTAACGGTATAAATCTTCCAAGTATTGCCATAAAAAGAAAAGATGGTACTATTGATATTGTAAGAGATTATGATTATGAAAGTTATAAAGACAGGCTCTCTTAGGCAAATAAAAGCATAAGGTTTAAAAGTATAACCTCAATTATCACTATCATTGCACCAATAGTATCGCCATTTAAAAACCCAAGTCTTTTTTTCAAAGTTGATAATATATAACGCACAGCTTTTTTTAATGGATATAAAACAGTATCAAAAACAATACTTGAACTATGGCTTTCTTTTAAAGATCGTAAAAAAGAACTTTTTTCATGAAATTCAAATTCAAGTGCAAAAAATACAGACACTCTACTTAAAATAAAAGATATTAATACAGCCCAATATGCTTGTAAATATAAAGCATAAACCAAAGATGAGAGTAGAAGTATCAAAAATGTCACACCTCCCAAAGCCCCAATAGAACCAACCTGAGGTTCGTGCATCACATCATATATATCTTTATTTGAATATGAAGCATACCAGCCGTCAATAGTATCACAAAGTGCTTCAAAATGTAAAAAACCTGTAAGAAAAAGATAAAAGATACCACTAAGCATGGCATTGTACAAAGGATGATAAGGTAGTAATAAAAATAGACCGATCGTTAAAAAAGCAAGTAGTAAACCAACTATGGGAAGACCGTACAATACACCTTTATAGAAATCTTTTGTAGCTTCAAAACTATCTGTTCTTAAAGGGATGGTACTAAAGTATGATATGGCAAAAACTATGCCGTTTATCTTATCACTTGAGCTTTGTTTCAATACCATACTCAACCTTTATAACCTGATCACATTTTGAAGCTATAAGTTGACCTATAATACCGCTTAGGTCTACATATTTTCTGCTTAGTTTATCTATGGGTATCACTCCGCTATTTACATCATTTAGAACAAAAACAATATTGGCATCTTTTTTTAATAGCTTTTTTAACTCTTTGATGATCTTTTTCTGTTGTAAATGGAGATGATTTAAAAGCCACATGGAGATGCAGTCTATAAGATAAGTTTCATTTTTTTTGATCATTTTATGTAGTTTATTGGTCTTTTCTATAGTTTTAAATCTATTATCTCTTTGATTAATATGTTTGTTTATCCTTTTTTTCATACTCTTATCATTGTATGAGTTGTCGTAAGTTGCGATATAAAAAGGTGTCTTTTTTGATATTTTTAAAGTTTTTTTTTCTGCGATAGAACTTTTGCCGGATTTTTGTCCGCCTGTATATAATATTTTCATAAGTGGATTTTATCGTTAAACAAATTATAATTAACTTTTAGATAGACTCTTGTCTATTATTTAAAACTAAATCAAGAAGGACTTGTGTGAAAAAGATTCTTTTATTATTATCTTGTGCAGCATATTCATTTTCTGCTCAAAATTTCAATGAGATTAAATTTGAAGGCTTGACTCAAATATCAAATGATGTTGCAATGGAAACTATCTCGTTTCAAAATGACAACAGTTATGAATCAAAAGAGATAAACGACGCTATAAAAAAATTTTATAAATTTAATTATTTTAAAGATATATGGGTGACTAGTAACAATGATAAGCTTACTTTCCATTTTAAAGAGAAACCTTTTATCGTAAAGATAGATGTTGAGGGGTATAAGACAAGAGATGAAGACCTTGATCTATTATACTCTCAGATGAATATTAAAAAAGGTAATATGTTTACTCAAAAAAGAGTAGATGAAGCGAAAAGACTTTTACAGTTAAATCTTGAAAGAGAAGGTTTTATAAATTCTGTAGTTGAAGTTGATATAGAAAATATAAACGATTCAAGTGTAGCTTTAACTTTTAGTGTAAATAAAGGTGAAGAGATCATTATCGATAAAGTATTGTATAAAGGTGCTAAGGCTTTAGATGAAGGTGACTTTGAAGAGGTGATCGCAAACAAAGAAGCAGACTGTTGTTTTACTTGGTTCTTAGGTCAAAATGAAGGTGAGATGAATTTTGAGCAGTTAAGATTTGATGCACCAAGAATAAAAGACCTCTACTATCAAGAGGGTTATCTTGATGCAAGTGTAACTCCTGCGTTCTCAAAGATAGATTTTAATACAAACAGATCACAAATAGAATACACTATCAGTGAAGGTGCGAAATATTCTATTAATAACATTATGATATATCTTGATGAAACTATCTTAGATCCAAATACACTTTATGAAGATCTGAAACTTGAAAAAGATGATATTTTCAATATTGAAAAAGTTAGAAAAGATAAAGAGTTTATCCAAAGAGAAGTAAGAAACAAAGGTTATGCTTTTGCTGAAGTTACCTTTGATGTAAAAAAAGATAAAGAAAACAGCAAAGCAGATCTAGTTTATAATGTTATCCCAGGAGATAAGGTTTATATCAATGATGTACGAATCTCAGGAAATGACAGAACACTTGACAGAGTTTTAAGAAGAAATGTATATTTAGCACCGGGAGATCTTTATAATGAACTAGATCTTGGTGATTCATTAAATGCTTTAAGAAGAACAGGTTTCTTTGAAGATGCACAAATTTTAAAACAAAGAGTAGCAAGTGATAAAATTGATCTTATTGTTAAAGTAAAAGAAGCACCTACTGGTAATCTTATCGTTGGTGGTGGATATGGTAGTTATGACGGGTTTATGGTAAATGCTTCTGTTAAAGATAAAAATATTTTTGGTAGTGGTATAGGTGTTGGTTTCTCTATAGATTATTCAAGTAAGAAAACAAGCTTTGAAGTATCTGCAACTAATCCTGCAATAAATGACAGCAAATATAGCGGTTCATTTAATATACATAAAAAAGAATCAGAAGTAGATACTACAGTTACCACTAATAATGTATCAGTAGAAGATACAAAAACAACATATGAAGATGGTTTTGGTGTAGGAGTTGGTAGATCTCTTGGAAGACACGCAAGAATTGGAGCTACATATAATTTTGACCAAGTTGATGTTAAGTATGATATACATACTGCAGAAGATAGTGAATATACAATTAGCTCTATCACTCCATATATAAACTTTAACAATACAGATGATTACTATCTTCCAAGAAGCGGTATAACTGCAGGTACGAGTTTAAAATATGCAGGTATAGGTGGAGATGCAGAGTATCTACTTAGTTCAACATACTTCAAATACTATCATTCACTTGAAGATATGATCGATATAGATTCTATTTTTAGATATAAAGCAAGTTTAAAATATATGCAAGATCAAGGTAAGATACCTGATGGTACAACATTCTATTTAGGTGGTACAAACAGTGTAAGAGGATTCCAGTCTTATTCTATCCAGCCTGTTGATGATGATCATCCATTTAAAAGATATTTTGCACACTCATTTGAACTTGACTTCCCATTAGTAAAAAGTGCTAAGATGAGATGGGGTATGTTCGTAGATTACGGTATGGTAGGTGAAGAGTCATTCTCTCAAGAGCAAAGAGCAGGTACAGGTGCTTTTATCTCTTGGCAGTCACCAATGGGACCTATACAGTTTATATTCCCAAGAGCTGTGAAAACATTTGAGGGTGATAAAACATCTAGCTTTGAGTTTAGTATGGGAGGAAACTTCTAATTGTCAAGCATTGATATAAATAAAAGATTGACAAATGAAGAGGCTCTAGATTTAATAGAAAATGCCTCTTTATTAGATCTTGGAATTGCAGCTTCACAAAAAAAAACACAGCTACACCCAAAAAAGATCACTACTTTTGTAGTTGA
>JAYEKV010000141.1:7228-17399 GCA_034716855.1 Campylobacterota bacterium
CACTGGGATAAGATAAGACAGCTTCAAGATGAGACAGGTGGATTTAGAGCATATATTATGTGGAGTTTTCAATCAGCTCATACAAAATTAGCCCAAGAGATACCTAACATCCCTCCTCAAAGTTCAAACAGATACTTAAAACTTTTGGCAGTTGCAAGACTATACCTTGACAATTTTAAAAACATACAAAGTTCTTGGGTCACGCAAGGAAGCTACATAGGTCAAATGGCACTTAAGTTTGGTGCTAATGATCTTGGAAGTACAATGATGGAAGAGAATGTTGTAAGTGCAGCAGGTGCAGCAAACAGTATGAATCAAAAACAGATGATTGAACTTATCAAAGATATTGGCGAAAATCCTGCAAAAAGGGATACAGCTTATAATATTTTGGAATCATTTTAATGAGTATAAACTTTAATAAAACCTTTTTTATTGTTTTATTTTTAACATTTTTACAAGGAACATTAATGTCGGCAACGATAAAAACCATAAAACATAACGGTAATGAGATACCGTTAATATTTGAACAACACAAAACACTACCTATATTTAACCTACAGCTTGTTTTTAAAAACAGCGGATATATAAATGATGGTGATAAACCGGGGCTAGCTAGTATTACAGCAAAAGTATTAAATGAAGGGACAAAAAAAGAGGGTTCTGTAAAATTTGCAAGAAAACTTGAAAATAAAGCTATATCAATAAGTGCAAATAATGGTTTTGAAACTTTTGTTATAGAGGTCAGCTGTTTAAAAGATGAATATCAAGAAGCTTTAAAATATCTTTTAGAGCTTTTAAATGACCCTAATATTACAAATAAAACACTTGAAAAAATAAAAACATTGCAGTTGAGCAAACTAAAACAAAAAGAGGATGATTTTGATTATGTGGCTTCAAATAATCTAAAAAAGATCGTATATAAAGATACACCTTTAGAGCATCCAAGTTCTGGTACTTTAGACAGTATCAATAATATGAAGCTTGAAGATGTAAAAAACAATATAAACAGCCTTTTTAATATGAAAAATCTTATTGTTGCAGCAGGTGGTGATATAGATCATAAGCAGTTACAAGAGGATATGAAAGTAATACTTGACAAGTTATCATCAAACAAAACAGAAGATATAAATAAGTTTAAGATTGCAAAAGATGCTAAAGAGAGTATTATTAAAAAAGAGACAGAACAGTCTTATATCTATTTTGCAAGTCCTTTTGATATAGATGCCAACAGCAAAGAAAATTACAAAGCAAAAGTTGCATCGTTTGTATTAGGTGGTAGTGGATTTGGTAGTAGACTTATGGAGGAGATCCGTGTAAAACATGGTCTTGCATACTCTGCTTACGGACATATCACAAACAAAAAATCACACTCTTATTTTACTGGATATTTGCAAACAAAGCTTGATAATACTAAAAAAGCAAAAAATATGGTAAAAGATATCGTTGATGATTTTGTAAAAGAGGGTGTTACTAAAAAAGAGCTAGAGGCTGCAAAAAAGTTTCTTCTTGGAAGTGAGCCTTTAAGAACAGAAACATTCAGTCAAAGACTAAATAGAGCATTTATGTTATATTATAAAGGGCTTCCGTTAGATCATACGGCTAAAGAGCTTGAGCTTATAAATAATTTAACACTTAAAGATCTAAATAAATTTATAAAATCACACAAAGAGATAAAAAATTTATCTTTTTCAATTGTGACAAAATAACCCAAGAAAATAATTAGAAAAAGGATAATAATTGTTAAGATTTGCACAAAGTCCAACCTCAGATATGGATATTGGCAACCTAAGGGTTGCATTATTTAATTATATTTTGTCTAAACAGTTAGATGAAGAGCTTCTAATAAGAATAGACGATACGAATAAAGAGAAAAATATTGAGAATAAAGATAAAGAGATATTAGAAACTTTAGCTTTATTTAGTATTGATTATTCAAGAGTTCTTATACAAAGTGAAAATATAAAATACCATACCGGAATGGCTATGAAACTACTTTTGGATAAAAAAGCATTTAACTGTTTTTGTTCAGATGAAGCCTTGGCACAAGATAAAGAAAAAGCAAAAAAAGATGGGAAAGCTTACAGTTATAGTGGATTTTGTGAGACTATAAGTGATGAGACAAAGTTTCACTGTAATGCACCTTTTGTAGTAAGGATGAAAAAACCAGATCATAATATAAAGTTTAATGACCTGTTTAAGGGTGAGTTGGATTATACTAAAGAAGAGGTTGATAGTGTTATTATTCTAAATCATGATAAAACACCAACATATGATTTTGCCTGTGCAGTTGATGATATGCTTTTTGATATCTCAACAGTAATAAGAGATGAGGAGTATTTAGACAATACCCCAAAACAGATACACTTAAGAGAAGCATTAGGGTATGATAAAAAGATTAAATATGCACATCTTCCAACTATTATAAATAAACAAACAGCTGAAAAACTATCAAGTGATGATAAAGAACTAACTGTAAATAAACTAGTAGAGAAAGGTTATCTTCCTGCTGCAATTGCAAACTATATTGTACTACTTGGTTTTGATACACCCAAAGAGGTATTTACAATAGAAGAAGCTATTGAGTGGTTTGATATAGATAAATTATCACCTGATTCTGTAGAGTTTGATATGGATAAGTTAAACCACATAAACAAAGAGCACCTTAAACTATTAGATGATCTTAGATTCTCAAAGATATTAGGTTATGCTGATGAAGATATAGGAAAACTTGGAAAATTGTATATAGAAGAGTGTAATTCTATAAACAACATAAAAGATAAAATCAAAACTGTGTTTAGTCAAAAAAAACCTCTTGAAGGATATGAAGATGAGTTTATATCACTTAAAGAGTGTTTGGAACGAGCACCTTTTATAGAAGAGTTTGATGAACTAAAAAAGTACATATCTAGTAAAACTGAACTAAGTGATGAAAAACTTATTAAGACTCTTAGCTATGCATTGACAGGTGACGCAAACGAGTCAAATATAGAGCGAATATATCCGCTTATTAGAAACTATTTAGGGGAGATAATATAATGTTAGAATCATTGTTAGTTGCTTTTGCAACATTGTTAATAAGTATCATATCACTTTATAAATGGGTGATAATCATTGCAGCCCTTCTTTCATGGGTACAGCCAGATCCATACAATCCAATAGTTCAGATGCTTTACAGACTAACTGAACCAGCATATGCTTTGGTGCGAAAATATATCCCAACAGTATTTGGCGGTATGGATATGTCACCACTTATTATAATCTTTGCATTACAGTTTTTAGAGATATTCTTAGGTAATCTTTTTTCAAAGATGATGTAAGTACAAATTTAATAATAGATAATTTTTATAAAAAGGGTTAATAGAATGAGTGAACATAAAGATTTTTTGCGTGTAAAAGTTGAAGAGGATCTAAATGCTGGTAAATATAATAAGGTAGTTACCAGATTCCCTCCAGAGCCTAACGGTTTTCCACATATTGGACACGCTAAATCTATCGCTATAAATTTTGGAATAGCAAATGACTTTAAAGGTCTTTGTAACCTTAGAATGGATGACACAAACCCAACTACAGAAGATACAAAATATGTAGAGGCTTTAAAAGATGCTGTACAATGGCTTGGATTTGAATGGAATGAAGATGTAAGATACACTTCTAATTATTTCTCTAAACTATACGAATATGCCGTAGAACTTATCAAAATGGGTAAAGCATATGTAGATAGTGCAAGTGAAGAGGAGATAAGGGAAAATAGAGGTACAGTTAAGGAAGCCGGCTGTAGAAGTAAGTATGCCAATAGGACAATAGAAGAGAATCTTAATCTATTTGAAAGAATGAAAAATGGTGAGTTCAAAGACGGTGAACATATCTTAAGAGCAAAAATAGATATGGGTGCTTCAAATATGCAGCTTCGTGATCCACTTCTTTACAGAATCAGACATACAAAACATCATAGAACAGGAAACGAATGGTGTATCTATCCAATGTACGATTTTGCACACTGTTTATCTGATTATATTGAGGGGATAACTCACTCTCTTTGTACCTTAGAGTTTGAAAATAATAGAGCGATATATGATTGGGTTTTAGAAACTTTAAAATTAAAAACTCCAAGACCATATCAGTATGAGTTTGCAAGACTTGGTATAAACTATACGGTTATGAGTAAAAGAAAACTTTTAGAGATGGTAGAGAAAAATATTGTAAATGGCTGGGATGATCCAAGGCTTCCTACAATTGCCGGATACAAAAGAAGAGGTTATACTAAAGAATCTATTTTAAACTTCTGTGACCAAATAGGAATTGCAAAAGCAAACTCTATGGTTGATGTGTCTCAACTTGAATTTTGTATAAGAGATGATCTAAACAAAAAAGTGCCAAGAGTTATGTGTGTGATGAACCCTCTTAAAGTAACTATAGAAAACTATGAGGGGAGTGAAGAGATCGAAGCTTCATACTACCCTCACGATGTACCAAAAGAGGGTACGAGAAAATTGACATTTTCTAAAGAGATATATATAGATAAAGATGACTTTAGCGAAAATCCTCCAAAAGGTTATTATAGATTGACTCCAGATCAACCCGTAAGACTAAAACATGGGTATATCATAACTTGTAAAGAGGTTATAAAAGATGATACAGGAGAGATTGTAGAGATCAAAGCTCAATATGATGCTAACTCTAAAAGTGGATCAGATACAAGCGGTATAAAAGTAAAAAGTGCTATTCAGTGGGTAAGTGCAAAAGATGCTAAAAAAGTTGAAGTAAGACTTTACGATAGACTGTTTAAAGATGAAGCACCAGAAGGTTTAGAAGATATAAACAAAGATTCTTTAAAAGTTATTAAAGATGCTCTTGTGGAACCAGCTGTGATAAGTGATAAAAAAGATGTAAGATTCCAGTTTGAGAGGGAAGGGTATTTTTATACTGATCCTGTTGACTATAGTGATGAACATCCAGTATTTAATAAAATAGTAGGACTAAAAGACTCTTGGGGTAAAAAGCCAGATAGTAAAAAAAGAGCACCAAGGGGTGATAGAAAAACACAAACTAAAAAAGTACAAGAACAAAAAGAGCTTGTACCTATGAGTGAAGTGGAACAGAGTCTATTTGATAAGTATACTAAAGAGTTTAAGTTAAATAATGAAGTGGCAAATATTTTAGCAAGAGACGAGTACCTTTCAAAGTTTTATGATGAGGCACTATCACAGCTAAACAGTCCTGTTAGTTTAGCCAATATTATAACAAATGAAGTAGCAAGGGTGATAAAAGAGACTCAATCTACACAGCTTAAATTTACTCCAAAACAGATAGCTTCACTTGTAAAAATGGTAGATGATGAAACTATCTCAAGTAAGATAGCTAAGCAAGTGTTTGAAGAGATGGTAAATAGTGGTGAAGAACCATCAAAAATAGTTGAATCAAAAGGTTTAGTACAGATAAGTGATCCAAATGTGATCTTACCTATTATTAATGAAGTGATTGCAAAAAATTCAGATAATCTGGAAAAATTTAAAGCAGGAAATACTAAACTGATTGGTTTCTTTGTTGGGCAAGTACTAAAAGCTACAGCAGGAAAAGGTAACCCAAAAGTAGTAAATGAACTTGTAGCACAACAGCTAAATAAATAATATAACTAAAAAGTGGCAATTTGCCATTTTTTTAATCTACTCTTTTTTTCTTTGTTATAATCTTTTTATATTTTCATATAAAAGGATATAAAATGTCTGATCTTAAAATACTTTCAAAATGTAAATGCGGCGGTGATATAGTAATATATGATATGCTTTATGAATGCAAGTCATGTAAAGCAAAAGTTTGGAAAGTATCTTTTGGAAAAGAGTTTAAAGAGTATGAGGTAAAAAAGCTTTTAAGAGGGGAAACAATAACTGCAAAGGGTTTAAAGTCCTCAAACAATACACTTTATGATACAAAAGCCAAAATAGATGAGGGTAAATTAAAGCTTATCTTTGATGAAGATACCAAGTCAACTACAATGTTCAAGTGTGAGTGTGGAGGTGATGTGACTAAAATGAAAGGTGGCTATAAGTGTGGAGATTGTGAATTGGTTGTATGGGAAAGATTTATGAATAAGATGCTTACCTTTAGGCAGATAAAAAGACTCTTTAAAGGGGACAGCTTACAATTAAATGATCTAAAATCTCAAAGAGGTAATAGATTTAATGCGGAGATCTTTTACTGCGACAATCAGCTATCTTTAGAATATCTTTGATAAAATACAAAAAAATAAAAAGAAGGAAATAATATGCTGCTTGGAGTAAATATAGATCATATTGCCGTATTAAGAGAAGCTAGACAGATCAATGATCCAAACCCGTTAGATGCACTTGGTATTTGTAAATTAAACGGTGCAGATCAGATAACAATACATCTAAGAGAAGATAGGCGTCATATGCAAGATGCCGACACACAAAATATCATAAGACTTTCACAACTTCCTGTAAATTTAGAGTGTAGTATAAATGATGAGATGATAGATATTGCATGTAATAATAAACCACATAGAGTTACACTTGTACCTGAAAATAGAGAAGAGGTTACTACAGAGGGTGGGCTTGATATAGAAGGTAACTATGACAAGATAAAAAAAGCGGTAGATAAACTTCATGCAAATGAGATAGAGGTATCATTGTTTATCGACCCAAATAACACTAGTATAGAACTATCAAAAAAACTAAAAGTTGAGTGGATAGAGCTTCATACTGGAAGTTTCGCAAATATCTATGCTATGCTTTATAGCGGTCTTGAAAAATCACACCATAGTATAAAAGAGCTTGAACTCTCAAGAGATGAACTAGAGAAAAGACTAAAAGATTCGATAGATGATATTCAAAGCTCATCACAATATGCACAACAGCTTGGACTTAAAGTTGCAGCAGGACATGGATTAAACTATCAAAATGTTAATCATATGGTAAATATAGATGAAATAGAAGAGTTAAACATAGGACAAAGTATAATAGCAAGAAGTGTATTTACTGGTCTTGCAGATGCTATTGTATCAATGAAAGAACTTATAAAGAGATAGTTTTGAAAAAAGTAGCAGTAAGTATAGGTGATATAAACGGTGTAGGGATACAACTGGCACTTGAAAATCACTCAAAAGTAAAAAAGCTATGTAACCCCATATATTGTATAGATAAAAAGCTTTTAGTAAAAGCGGTAAAAAGATTATCTCTAAATATACCAAAAGACTTTACCTATTATGGAAAGTATAAAAAGTGTGAGATAAACCCATCAGAAGTTCGCAAAGATTCTGGAAGATTCTCATATGATTCTTTTAAAGTTGCTATAAACTTAGCAAAGCAAAGAAAAGTAGATGCTATCACAACTCTGCCTGTAAACAAAGAATCATGGAGCAGGGCAGGTATAGATTATGTAGGTCACACAGATATGCTTCGTGATGTTTTTAAAAAAGATGCCATCATGATGCTTGGGTGTGATAAGATGTTTGTGGCACTTTATACTGAACATATCCCTCTAAAAGATGTACCTAAAAACATAAAGGTAAAAAAACTGATAAGTTTTCTTCTTGATTTTTATGACAGCATTGGAAGACCAAATGAACACATAGCAATTCTTGGACTAAACCCACATGCAGGAGATAATGGAGTACTAGGAGATGAAGAGGAAAAAATAAAAAAAGCTATTAAAAAAGTTAATAGTTATTTAGCTAAAACCTTCAACCTTCAATCTTCAACCTTCACCCTTCAAGTACCCGATATAGCTTTTACACCACATGTAAGAGAACAGTTTAAGTATTTTGTAGCTATGTATCATGATCAGGGTCTTGCACCACTAAAGGCACTGTATTTTGAAGAAAGTATAAATGTATCTTTGAATCTACCTATTATAAGAACTTCAGTAGATCATGGTACAGCGTTTGATATATCATATAAAAAAGAGAATAACTTATCTAGTAAAAGTTATATAAATGCTGTGAAAAAAGCTGTAGAGTTGGCAGAAAAGGTGTAGTTACACCTTTTTAACCATCATTTGTGATTGTTTCTATAAGTTCGTTTAGAACTTCTTCAGCTGTGTCATTACTAACTTGACAAGTCCCGGCAGCACTGTGTCCGCCTCCATCATTTTTCAACATAAGTTCACCTATGTTTGTGTTTGAACTTCTGTTTACTATAGATTTACCTGTAGCAAATACTGTATTTTGTTTTTTGAATCCCCATAATACATGGATAGAGATATTTGTATCAGGGAATAGAGCGTATATTGTAAATCTGTTCCCTGGGAAGATTAGTTCTTCATCTCTTAGGTCTAGTATTACAAGATTGTCATGTATAGTTGTACATCTTTGAAGTTGGTCTATAAAGTCATCTTGATATTTTTCATAAAGATCAGTTCTCTCTTTTACATCAGGAAGATTCATAATCTCTTCAATAGTATGATCGATACAATAATCAATAAGCTCCATCATAAGTTGGTAGTTAGAGATTCTAAACTCTCTAAATCTTCCAAGTCCAGTTCTACTATCCATGATAAAGCTTAACAGCTCCCATCCTTGAGGATTTAGGATATCATCAATAGAAAATTGTGCTGCATCAGCTTTATCAACTGCTTCCATCATATCTGACGCTACTTGAGGAAGTTTCTCAGCTCCACCGTAGTAGTTATACACAATTCTAGCTGCACTTGGTGCACTTGGATCAATAAAGTAGTTGTCAGCTTCACCATTTCTCATAGCTTCACTCTCATGGTGATCAAATACTAAATGTGCATTTGCAACATAAGGTAAGTTTGTAATAATATCGTTTGATGTTATCTCTATTTTACCATCTTGCATATCTTTTGGGTGTACAAATAAGATATCATCGATCATATCTAACTGTTTAAGAATAGTTGCACATACCAAACCATCCATATCACTTCTTGTAACTAGTCTATATTTTTCTGCCATTTTTTATCCTCTTGTGGAATTATTTATTATTTGTTATATTTTATCTTAAATTGTTTTAAGCTAAGTTTGTATAAACATTTTGAATGTCATCATCATCTTCAAGTTTATCTAAAAGTACAGATAACTCATCCATCTGCTCATCAGTTATCTCTACTGGTGAATTTGGAATACGCTGAAGTGAACCTTTTTCATACTCTATACCCATCTCATCAAGTTTATTGGACATCTCTCCAAAGTCTGTATAGTCAGCAATAATAGAGATATTTTCATCATCTTCTTGTTTTATCTCTTCAAGTCCTGCATCAATTAGTTCCATCTCTAATTCATCCATATCCATCTCTGGTTTTTTTAGTTCAAACACAGCTTTTCTAGAAAACATAAACTCCAAAGAGCCAGTAGGAACAATATCTCCGCTACCTTTTTTAAATATGTTTTTTACGTTTGCAACTGTTCTTGTATTGTTGTCTGTTGCAGCTTCTATAAAAATAAGCACACCATTTTGCCATTTACCCTCATAGTTTACCTCAGATAAATCTGCTGCATCTTTTGCTGTTGCTCTTTTGATAGCTGATTCAATGTTGTCTTTTGGAAGATTTTGTGCTTTTGCAGTTGCTATAGCTGTTCTTAGACCCGGATTTGTTTCAGGATCACCACCACCGTTTTTTGCTGCAATTGTTATAGCTTTTGCTAGTTTTGGGAAAACTCTTGACATGTTTCCCCATCTTTTCATCTTTGCTGCTTTTCTATATTCAAAGGCTCTACCCATATTATCCAATTCTCCCGTAACTTATTATGATTTGTTAATTTGCAAAGATTATACCATAAACAAAGTTTGGGTAAAATTACATTCTTAATATAAGGATATAATTTGTCTAAAAATAACAATTTTGAAATAGATTCAAAATCAAACCATCACAAAAATGTATCACATGGTTTTTTTATGGCTTTAGGTATGACAATAGCTGAAGCTCACACAATATTACCACTTATAGTTGCATATTTTGGTGGGGGTGCTATACTTGTTGGACTTTTCTCTTCACTTTTAAGAGGAGGGGCTATACTTGTTCAACTTTATGCTGCATTTCATGCTCAAGGTTATCCTCTAGTATTAAAGTATTTGCAAAAAGTATTTTTCATAAGATTTCTTTCTTGGTTTTTAATAGGTATGGCTATATTAATATTTGGAAATAATTATCCTACTCTTACTTTGGTATTAATAGGTATAGGACTTTTTATCTTCTC
>JAYEKV010000142.1:0-4616 GCA_034716855.1 Campylobacterota bacterium
ACTTTCTAAAAATCCAAAATCACTATGTTTAATCTGTATCTCATATTCTTTATTAGATTCTTCTAATTTTTTAATATCACATTTATACTTTGTAATCATCCCCCTTACTTGGGTTTTAAATTCTCTTTTTTGACTCTCTTCATCTGTAATTAAAAATCTAATTGCCATAAATCCAACTATCTTTGTATCTATCTCATTATAAAGTGGGAAAATAGTTGCATTTACATGATATGATTCACCATTTTTGGACATATTTTTCACTTTTCCTGTCCACTCTTTACCACTCTTTACAGTACTCCATAAGTTTTCAAAAGTAGATTTTGGCATTTCAGGGTGTCTTATGATATTATGCGGTTTGCCTAATAACTCCTCTTCTAAATAACCGGATGTTTCACAAAATATATCATTTACAAATGTTATATTTCCTTTTGTATCTGTTTTTGAAACAATTGCCACTTTATTAATAATACTTAAATATTCAGTTGCTTCTTTTTGATTGTGTAATACTAGCTTATGTTCATATATTAATTTACATACATTTTGTGCTTTTTGAACCAACTCTTTTATATTTACCGGTTTAACTAGATAATCAGAAACATTATTTTTAATGGATTCTAATAAATATTCGTTGTTTGTATGACCTGTGGTAAAGATATATGGAATATCTGGATTTATTTTACGAATATGATTTAGCAACTCGATACCATCCATAGTTGGCATCATGATATCACTGATAATAATATCTATAGGATTATCAGACATCAACGACTTTTCATATGTATCTAAGGCTTCTTTCCCGTTATTAACAATAATAACTTTATTAAATATCTGTTTAAATATAATTCCAGAACTATCTTGTACTTCTAAGTCATCTTCAACATAAAGAACTGTAATTATTTTTAAAAATTGAGCATCTAACATTCAAATCCCTTTTTTGCAGTATTCAAATATTTTAACAAAAAATAGTCTTTTAAATATGACAATATTTATTGATAATATGGTGTAAATGTTATTTTTCCTCTACTATTAAGGGTACCTCTAAAAATATCTATCGCAGTCTATATCCTCCTCCATAAATATTTTCGATAAAAAAGTCCTCACTATTAGTTTGTTTTCTAACCTTCTTTTTAAATCTTGATATCAATTGTACTATATTATTAGTTCCAGTTACTTCATCTTTTTTATCACAAATTTCTATTAATATCTCATTTACAGTTAAAAATCTTGATCTATTAGCTAATAATAATTTAATCAATAATATTTCATTTTTAGTAATATCAATTTGCTCATCAAAATAAAATAGTTCATAAGTCTCTTTATCCCATATAAAATTATTTAGCAACTGCAACTTACTATTGCTTACATTAATTTTTTTGATTACATTAAATATATTATCTTTTAACTCTTGAATCTTAAAGGGTTTTATTATGTAAGAACTAACTTGTAAAGTTATAGCCTTTAGCAGCTTATCCTTTTCACTGTGTGCCGTTAAGAATATTATGGGAGTTTTTTCATCTGTCTCTCTTATTCTTGATGCTACCTCAAGACCATTTAGTTTAGGGATATTAACATCAAGTAAAATAATATCAGGTTGATTAGTGTTATAAATATCCAATGCACTCTCTCCATTAGTTGCTGTATATATTTTAGAAAAATATCTTTTTAGAAGATAAACTATATCCTCCAATGCTTCTATATCATCCTCTACACATAACAGTGTTAATTTTTTCATATTATTACTCCAAAATATCTTTTTTTAATACAATAGTAAAAGTTGTTTCAATTTTAGTTGATACTACCTTAAGTTCACCACCCATACTATCCTCTATGATCATTTTAGCCATATAAAGACCAATACCTGTCCCCTCTTTTTTAAATTTAGTGCTAAAATAAGGATCAAATATCTTATCTATATTCTCTTTTGATATTCCTCCGCCATTGTCGGTTATATCTATATTTAAGTCATTATCTATTTTTTTAAATGAGACATCTATTTTTGGGTCTTTTACCTTTTCATTTTTAAAATTATCTAGTGCATTGTTTAATATTACTAGTATCACTTGTAATAATTCATTCTCATAAGTATTATATATAAAATCTTTTTTTAATGGTATATTTAAATTAACACCTCTTAACCTAGAACCTAACAACTCAGCAGATTTATTAATAGTTTTTAATATATCAACATTTTTTGTTATCTTATCGGGACGGAAAAAGTTAGCAAAGTCCTCAATTGTATCTGACATATATTGAAGATTTTTTTGACCATTTTCGATCTTCTTTTTAACCATCTGTTTATCTATCTGTTCCTCATTGATTAAAACATCTATCACTTCGAGATTTAAGTTTACTCTATTTAGAGGTTGCCTCCATTGATGTGCAATATTACCGATCATCTCTCCCATAGAGGCTAGCTTTGTTTGTCTAAAAATAACTTTATCTTTTTCTCTATTTTTATCAACCTCTTTTTTTACTTTTAATTCAAGGTTTTTATTTAGATCGTCTATCTCTTTTTTTAATCTATTTTGTCTAATTAAAAAGAATATCAAAATTAAAAGTGCGATAACAAACCCAATAGATGTTTTCCAAAGTAAAGTATAATCTATACCCTTTTCATACTTCACTGCTATATATTTATTAAAAATCTTTTGTTTAGTTGCTAAAGATACACTATTAACTACTTTTTGAAAAATATTATATAAAATCAAGTCATCATTTCTAACAGCAACACCTAACTCCCATCTCTCTTTAAACTTACCTACTACTTTTAGATCACTTATGTGTGTTGTTTGAAATATATATCCAATATCCGCAATACTTCCAATGAAACCATAAAGTTTATTATTTGTAACTTTTTCTAGTCCATCTATATTGTTTTTTACTTCAATAATATTTAAGTTTGGATACTTTAATTTTAAAAGTTCAGTAAGGGCATAACCTTGAACTATACCTACTTTTTTATTTTTTAACTCTCTAAAATCATCTACAAATGAAACTTCATTTTTAGTTGCTAACACAAGAGGAACACTTAAGTATGGTGTAGTGAAGTTCATATATTGTTTTCTATTTGGTGTTTCCATTGCCATAGATATGATGTCACATTTTCTTTGTTTGGCAAACTGTAAAGTTTGAGCCCAACTTTTTGTTTTTATAACTTTGATTGGTATATTTAACTCTTTTTCAAATATTTTAAAATAATCACTACTGATACCTATATGATTACCTTTGCTGTCAATCTGCTCAAAAGGCATCCAGTCTGGATCTATACACATAGTGATTTGTTTTTTATTTTTTAGGTAAAGTTTCTCTTTTGTAGTTAACTTTTTTGTTTCATCTTTATTTTTATATATAAACCTATCAAAGTTAATTTTATCTTTTGTTAGTCCCATAACATTATATACATCATATATTCTTTTGATATTTTGTTTATCTATTTTTCCCACTTTTGCGGTATTTAAGTAAGCTAGTTTTTTTAAGGCATTGGCTTCATATATTAAAGCCTCTTTTGTTTTATTTTGTGTATTGTATTTTTCTAAGATTATATTTACAGTTTCCTCAATATTATCAAAAGCATACTCCCACCCTTTTAAAGATGCATTATTGAAGTTTTCTACCCTTTGTGGATTATTATCTAATTCACTTTGAGATGTAAATAATATATCATCATAAAAATCAAACCCATACTCTTTAGGATCCCATACATCATAAGCGATATTTTGTTTATCTAGTTGATATAATTCATTAGTACTAAAAACACTTGAAAGATCAGCTTTTTTATCTATTAAATCTTGTAATTTAAAGGTTTGTTTTACAACTTTCATATCTTTTATAGATATGTAGTTAGAATGAAACATCGACTCAAAAGGGGCAGTTTGAACATTATTATCAATAATCATTATCCGTTTATTTTTAAAATCTCTAACAGATTTAATACCAGATGATTTTAAACTAACTAAAACATGTGGTGATGATTGCAAAATTGCACTTAACAGTACTACCTTTTTCCCTTTTGATTTTTCTAAAATAATACTTGGGTATGTTATCCCATATGTTGATTTATTCTGTATAACATCCTCAGTAATGTTAGTAGTAGATTCTATCTCTTTTATCTCTACATCTAGTCCTGCATTTTTATAAAAACCTTTCTCTTTTGCCATATAAAATCCAGCAAACTCAAACTGATGTTTCCATTGAAGCTGTAGAGATACTTTATTTAAATTATTTGCTGTTAGTGTTGATGTAAAAATGAAAAGAAACAACATATATTTTATAAAATCCATAAATAAACCCCCACTCTTTTAATCAACTATATCATAAAATTATATATCAAATATGACATTATTATAAAATTGTTACAAGTAATATATTTAAGTAAAATATTAAAAAAACTTGCTTTGTGCATACCTTTTAACCATACAGTTATATTAGTATTACTATAATTCCATCATGAAATTAAGTAACAAAGCAAAAAATATAGCACAATCGGAAATAAGAGCGATGTCTATCTTGTGTGCACAACACAAGGGACTAAATATGGCACAAGGTCTTTGTGATCTTGAAGTACCTAAGCCTGTGATAGAAGGGACAAAAGAGGCTCTTGATGAAGGGAAGAATAT
>JAYEKV010000143.1:0-4572 GCA_034716855.1 Campylobacterota bacterium
TAAATATTATATGTAATTTATCTATATAATATTACTTTTATCTAGTTTATTATATATTTTATATAAGAAAACGAAAGGTAAGGAGTTCTATATGGATTTTTTAAATATCATAAAAGAGATATTTTTAGGTGTCGATAATAATAAAGTATCTTCAAATAGCGATCATGAAAGTTTTATGAAGCTTATGCATTGGGGATGTTACAATGATGTAACAGATAGTCGAAACTAATCATCTGAAGTATAATAATACTTCAGTGATAAAATAAGATCATTTATTGTTGATCTTGTTTTGCTCTTTTATAAGTTGTTTTAACTCTTGAACCTCTTTTAATAGAAGATCTACTTTTTCATGTTCATCATGAATCTCATTTTTCATATCTTCATCTTGAAGTTTTTGCATCTCACCTATTATAACAGCAACAAATAGATTAAAGAATACAAATGCTGCTATAATCACAAAGCTTACAAAATAAGCCCATGCCCAAGGATAAACTTCCATAGCTTCATACATAACATCTGTCCAGTCCTCAAAGGTAAGTACTCTAAATAGTGTCAGCATTGATGTCAAGAAATCATTCCAAAGACCGGATTTTAGATCGGCAAATACAAAACTACCAATAATCGCATAGATGTAGAAGATGATAAACATAAGTATCACTATGTCAATGATAGACGGGATAGCTTTTATAAGCATATCTATGATTCTTTTTAGTTCAGGACGGGCAGTAAACAGTCTAAGAACCCTAAAGACTCTCATAAGTCTTGCAATAGCCGCAAATGAACTGTTTTCCAGCGGTATTAGAGTAACTGCAACAATAACAAAGTCGAAGATATTCCACCCGCTTTTGAAAAAGTTGGTAAATTTATCTTCTGCTGCCATTTTTATGATAATCTCAATGATAAAATATATAGTAACAAACCAATCAAAAAGATATAAAATATTTCCAAAAGGCTGACTAGCTTCCTCTAAAGTTTTAAATCCAAGAACAGAAGCATAAAATATGATGATACCCGTAGTAAGGTTTGAGAACCATTTTGCATCTCGTACCTCTTTTACTTTGCATATAAAAGTATTATTTTCCATTTTTTCTCCATAAATAAAATAAATGGAAGAATATCACAAGTTATATAAAATAAATTTTTAATAAACAAACTAAATACATAAGGCTAATTTAGATAAAATTTCAAAAAATAGTATAGGAAATAAAATGACAGATAGAAAAAATTTCAGATCAGGTATAAGTACCTTTCAAATAATTCTTTTATTGATAGTAGGTTATTTTGTATGGAATTATGTAGAGGAAAACTATATATACAAAGATACTCCTAAGTATGTGGTTGAGTTTAAAGAAGCTATACAAGAGTTTACCCAGCAAAAAGATACTGTAAAAAGTGCTTACAAAGATGCAATAGTTGCACAAGAACAGGCAAAAGAGATTAAGTATGTATTTAAAAATGAAAAAACAAAAATTTTTATAAGAAAATGGGAAAATGCCGAAGGTGAGATTGTAACCTTAAGAGAAAAGTTTAATGTATATCAAGAAAAAACAGAACTCTTTGTTGATGGACTTGATGAGAATCTTGACAGAATAAAAAACGATGACAAGCTAAAAGAGAGAATGAAATCATACAGTAAAGAAAAAGCTGTAAAAATGGCAAAGAACATTATCAAAATAGAAGAAAATCTAAAGCAGTTAGAAAAAGCTATTCAACAGGGTAATAATCTTATAGTCGCTCTTGAAACAATAAGTTCATTTAACCAACTAGCAGAAGATATAAAAGAGTTTGATTCTATTATAAACAGTTCAAGTGATGTATTTGTAGAGATAGATAACCTTATAGTTGAAGGTATGACAGTACTTGACGAGGAACTAAAAGAGTAATAAAAAAAGCCCCGTAAAATACGAGGCTTGTTTAATTTTCGGAATTAAACTCAAAGGCACCAGCCGTTTGATAGAGTAATTATAAAACACGAAAATGAAATGAAAATGAAATTTGGTATGATTTTAGCATAAATTGAAAAAAATATTTAATGGTGTTCAGAATTGGATTTGAACCAACGACCCCTTCGATGTCAACGAAGTGCTCTACCCCTGAGCTACCCGAACTTTAAAAAAGAATGTTATCTACTAAATCCTTAATAAATACTTTATTTATCCCTATTAAATCAACCATTAGATAAAATTCAAATCAATAATAAATAAATTTAAAAGAAACAATAATGACACAAGAACAATATAAACTCAAAATAGAAAAACTTATAAACTGGGCAAAAGCTTATTATGTATATGACAATCCAATAGCAACAGATGAGGAGTATGACAATCTAGCAAGAGAGTGTTTGTCATATGAACAGTCAAATCCTGAAAACACAGATCCTAACTCTCCCAATAAAAGAGTAGGGGGTATGGTACTTGAAGGTTTTAATAAGGCAAAACATCTTAGCCGTATGTGGTCCCAAGAGGATGTATTTAATACAGAAGAATTGGAAAACTGGATAAAAAGAGCAAAAAAAGTTGAGGAGAGTTTAGACTATGTTTGTGAGCCAAAATTTGACGGTGCAAGTTTAAATCTAATATATGAAAATGGTAGATTGAAGCAGGCGGTCACAAGAGGTGACGGAAGTGTTGGTGAGGATGTGACCAATAATGTAAAAACAATACACTCTATCCCTTTAAGTATCAAACATCAAGGGCTCATTGAGATAAGGGGTGAAATTGTTATAAAAAAAGGTGATTTTGAAAAGATAAATGAGACAAGGCTTAAAAATGAAGAGCCTCCTTTTGCAAATCCGCGTAATGCAGCAGCAGGTAGCCTAAGACAATTAGATCCAAATATAACAGCCCAAAGAAAACTATTTTTTTACACTTGGGGTATAGGTGAAAATACACTTGAAATTGATAATGCTTATGAACAGATGCAATTTATCTATGACTTAGGGTTTTTAGAACCACCTATGAGAGTTCAAACAAAAAACATAGATGAGATAGAAAAGTTTTACCATGAAGTTATAGCTGCTAGAGATTCCATTGAAATGATGTTAGATGGGATGGTAACAAAAATAAACTCTATATCTACACAAGAGGAGTTAGGGTATACAGTAAAGTTTCCTAGATGGTCATGTGCTTATAAATTTCCAGCAGTTGAAAAAACTACAAAAGTGCTAAATATAGTACTGCAAGTAGGTAGAACAGGAGCAGTTACACCTGTGGCAGAAGTTGAGCCTACACATATAGACGGTTCAACCGTAAGCCGTGCAACTCTTCATAATTTTGATGAGATAAAAAGGCTTAATCTTAAGATAAACGATGAGGTTATCATAATAAAAAGCGGTGACATTATCCCTAAGATAACAACAGTTTTAAAAGATAGAAGAGATGGAACACAAAAAGATATAGTTACACCTTCAAAGTGTCCAGAGTGTGGAAGTGAACTTCTTGTAGAGGATATACTTATAAAGTGCCAAAATCTTGATTGTCCAAGTAGGGTGGTGAACTCTATAATATATTTTGCTTCAAAAAACTGTATGAATATTGATGGACTTGGAAACAAAATAGTGGAGCTTCTTGTAAAAAAAGAAAAGATAAAAGATATATTGGATCTTTACAGTTTAAAGCATGAAGACTTAGAAGGGCTTGAAAGTTTTAAAGAAAAAAAGATCAATAACCTTTTAAATGCAATTAAAGCCACAAAAAACAGCGAACTTCACAGGGTTATAAATGCACTTGGTATTGAACATATAGGTGAAGTTGCCAGCAAACAGTTATGTGATGTATTTGGAGACAATCTTCTTGATGTTACATATGAAGATATGATAAATATTGACGGCTTTGGTGAACAGATGGCTAATAGTTTCTTAGAGTTTGTAAGGGTAAACAAGCCTTTGATATTGGAACTTTTTAAATACATAGAACCAAAGGTCGAACAAAAGATTGAAGCTACAGAGAATCCTTTTAAAGATAAAACTATTGTTCTAACTGGAACTATGAGTGAATCAAGAGGAAATATCAAAAAAACCTTAGAATCTTTAGGTGCAAAAGTAGCAGGAAGCGTTTCTAAGAAAACAGACTATTTAATATATGGTGAAGATGCAGGAAGTAAGTATGATAAGGCTGTAGATTTAGGTGTAAAAGTTTTAACTGAGGATCAGATGAGAGCTATTTTAGTATAGTAAGTTATGATAAGCATTACAATAAAAAATCCCCCGCCAAGAAGAGGATGGCAGGGGAATTAACTGTTTGAAACTTTAGGATATCCCTTGGAGACATATTTGGAGAGAAAGTATTTGATTCTCTAAGGGATGATTGATTTTAAATTTTGAAACTTATGGAGTGAAGCAGATTATACCGCACTCGGCAGTAAAAATTCATACATTTAGTATAAATTTTTTATACTGCATTCAGCCTATAAATCAATACATTTAGTATCGATTCTATACGGCTTCTCCACCCATTTCACCTGTTCTGATTCTTATAACTTCATCAATAGGCATAACGAATATCTTACCGTCACCTATCTTACCAGTTTTTGCAGCTTCAGATATAAGGTTTACACAATTTTCAACCTCTTCAT
>JAYEKV010000144.1:0-4548 GCA_034716855.1 Campylobacterota bacterium
CTATAAGAAAAATTATTCTTGAACTATTACCAAATGCCGTAATAATAGGTTCCACTACAGATGGTGAGATCCTTAATGATAGGGTTACTACCGATAAAACTGTTATAAGCTGTTCAGTTTTTGAAAAAAGTAGACTAAAGGCTGTTTATCAAGATCATTTAGAAGATAGTTTTGAAACTGGAAAAGCTATTGCAGATAAAGTTATAAGCAGTGATACAAAACTTTTAATAACATTTGCAGACGGACTAACTACAAATGGTGAAGAGTATTTAAAGGGTGTAGAAAGTATAAGTGGTGACATTATAGTGTGCGGTGGCTTAGCTGGGGATGCTGCAACATTTACGAATACCTCTTTGATATGTAATGAAAAAGTTGTATTAAACGGAGCTGTTGCTGTTGCTATTGACTCTGATTCATTATATGCATATAACGATTATCATTTTGGATGGCAGGGTATCGGTCCTAAGATGACTATAACAAAATCTGATAAAAATAGAGTTTATGAGATAGATAATAAAATAGCATATGAGGTATATAAGTACTACCTTGGGGATGAATCTGCTTTAAAGCTCCCTGCAATCGGTATAGAATTCCCTATGGTAAAAAATATCAACGGTATCAATGTAGCAAGGGCGATTTTGGCAAAAGAAGATGACGGTTCTTTGGTATTTGCAGGTAATTTAAATGAGGGAGATAAAGTACAGTTTGGTTTTGGTAATGCTCAGAACATCTTAAAAAATACGGCAAAATATAATCGACTTCATCTTAATGATGCACAGTCTATATTTATATATTCATGTATGGCAAGAAGAAGGTTCCTCCAAGACAACAGTAGTACAGAGTTAAAGAATTTCACAAGATATAATAAGCCCGTAAGTGGCTTTTTTACTTATGGTGAATTTTTTACAAATAGTGGTTGTGAACTTTTAAATCAAACTATGACCGTTGTTGCTTTAACGGAGGAAAACAGTTGCAGTTTAAATGTAAATAGTAACAGTACTCCAGTCAATTATATAACTGTTGAAAATGAAACTATGGTAGCTCTTTCCCATTTAACTGATGTAACATCAAAGGAGTTGGAAAATACTAATCAAAACCTTCAAAGAAAGGTAGATGAGCAGACAAAAGAGCTACAAGCTAAAGTTTTAGAGTTAGAAAAAGCCACAAGAGCAAAAGCTGATTTCTTAGCAAATATGTCTCATGAGATACGAACTCCTTTAAATGCAATCATAGGTTTTATAGATATTGTGCAAGACACTATAAAAGATCAAGAGAGTTTAGACCATCTTGATATAGTGAAAGACTCAGGAGATTCACTTCTGACAATAATCAATGATATATTAGACTTTAGTAAAATAGAAAGTGGAAATATGACCGTTGAGAATATTAATTTTGATCTTAAAAAACTTTTAAGAGATCTAGGGTTGTTATTCTATGAAAAGACAAAGTCTAAAAGTATCATCTTAAAGATACACTTTGATCCAAATACTCCAAAAGTAATAAATTCAGACCCTACAAGATTTAAGCAAATTGCTATGAATCTTATAGGTAATGCAATAAAATTTACTGGAAGAAACGGTAATGTTGAGATGATTGTAAATTATGACAAATCTAATAACAATTTGAAATTTTCGGTTAAAGACAGTGGAGTAGGTATAGATACTAAAAACATCGATAAGATATTTAAACCATTCTCTCAAGAGGATAACACAACAACCAGAAAATTTGGAGGAACCGGACTTGGTCTTGCAATATCAAGGGATCTTGTAAAACTTCTAGGGGGTAAGCTTGAAGTTGAGAGTCAACTTGGTGTTGGAAGTATATTCCATTTTACTATTCCTATAAAAGAAGTAGACAAAGATATGGAGATTAGTAAAAAGAAAAAAAGTAAAAATAATAAAAAATTTGTTGGAGAAATTCTTCTAGTAGAAGACAATCATGCCAATCAGATGTTTATGAAAATCGTACTTAAAAAATTAGGTCTTGAGTTTGATATAGCAAATGACGGACTTGAAGCAGTTGAAAAGTTTACACTAAAAAAGTATGATGCAATATTAATGGATGAGAATATGCCAAATATGAATGGAATAGAAGCAACTAAGAAAATATTGGAAATAGAGTCTATGGTTAATGTAGAGCATACTCCTATAATTGCATTAACTGCTAATGCACTAAATACAGATAGAAAAAGATTTTTAAATGCCGGTATGGATGAGTATTTGGCCAAACCATTAAAAACTGAATTACTAATAGAGATTTTCAGTAAATTTCTAAAAGAGAGATAATAATTTGAATAATTGGCTTTATAGAAAATATCAGGAAAGCTAATAATAAATATAATTATCTTAATCGCAAATGCACTAGAGGGTGATAGGGAAGAATTTATCAATGCAGGTGATGAGTATTTAACTAAACCGGTAGATAAAAATAAACTACAAGAACAATTATCAAGATTTGTATGATATTTTTAAACATTTTTAGTGTAAAATACGCAAATAAATAGAAATAAAATTATGGAGTATGGATTTGAGTAAAAAAGAGGTAAAAAAAGTTGTATTAGCTTACAGCGGCGGACTTGACACAAGTATCATTTTAAAATGGCTTCAAGATGAATATAATGCGGAAGTTATTACATTTACAGCTGATCTAGGTCAGGGTGAAGAGGTTGAGCCTGCAAGAGAAAAGGCACTTGCTTGTGGAATTAAACCTGAAAATATTTTTATTTTAGATATAAAAGAAGAGTTTGTAAGAGACTATGTATTTCCAATGTTTAGAGCAAATGCCATCTATGAAGGTGAATATCTTTTAGGTACATCTATAGCTAGACCATTAATAGCAAAAAAACAAATAGAGATTGCAAATAAAATGGGTGCAGATGCTGTTTCACACGGTGCTACAGGAAAAGGAAATGATCAAGTAAGATTTGAGCTTGGGTATCTAGGACTAAATCCAGATATTACAGTTATTGCACCTTGGAGAGAGTGGGATCTTAACTCAAGAGAGAAACTACTTAGCTATGCAAGAGAACATGGTATTAATATTGATGCAAAACATGTAGACGAAGATGGTAATCCAGTAGTAAGTCCATACTCTATGGATGCAAACCTTTTACATATCTCATATGAAGGTCTTCACTTAGAAAATCCTATGAATGAACCTGAAGAGTCTATGTGGTTATGGACAACTTCTCCTGAAGATGCACCTGATACACCTGAGTACATAACAATAGGTTACAAAAATGGAGATCCGGTTTCTATTGATGGAGAAGAGTTATCTCCTGCAACAATGTTAAAAACATTAAATGACTATGGTAATAAACATGGTATTGGTAGACTTGATATTGTTGAAAATAGATTCGTTGGTATGAAAGCTAGAGGTTGTTACGAGACTCCAGGTGGAACTATCATGCTAAAAGCTCATAGAGCAATTGAGTCTATTTGTTTAGATAGAGAAGAAGCACATATGAAAGATGGTATGATCGCAAAATACTCAGAACTTATCTACAATGGTTTCTGGTTCTCTCCTGAAAGAGAGATGATGCAAGCTGCAATTGATACAACACAAAAGTTTGTTCAAGGTAATGTAAAACTTAAACTATACAAAGGTAATGTTACTGTTGTAGGTAGAGAGTCTGATAAGTCACTGTATTCTGAAGAACACTCAACTTTTGAAGAGGATGAAGTGTATAATCAAAAAGATGCAGAAGGATTTATTAGATTAAATGCACTAAGAAGAATTATTGCCGGTAAAAAGAGAGGTTTATAGTATTAAAATAAAAGTGATAACTATTGTAGATATAGATCACTTTTATGTAATGTTAGAAAATAACTTTAAAGCTAAGGTTTGTACCTTGGCTTTTTTTATAAACAATTCAATAAAATAATTTTAAAGGTTTTTTATGGACTATTTGCAAGATTTAGAAAATATATGTAAGATAAATTCATTTACACAAAATAAAAAAGGTGTAGATGATGTATCCTTTACTATGCAAAAATGGATGGAAGAACTAGATTTTGAAACTAAAATATTCAAAAGAGAACATATAGGTGATCATCAGCTTTTTATTTCACCAAAAACTAAAGGTGATAAAATACTTTTATTAGGTCATAATGATACAGTATTCCCTGAAGGTCAATTTGATCATTTTCATCAAGATGATACTTGGGTATATGGTCCCGGTGTTTGTGATATGAAGGGTGGAAATATAGTTGCTCTTGAAGCTTTAAGGGAAGTATATAAAAAGAATGGAAAAATAGAAAATATAGATTTTTTACTTGTGTCAGATGAAGAGACTGGAAGTGATGACAGTAAGTTTATTACACTTGATATTGCCAAAGATTATGATTATTGTTTTGTTTTTGAAGCGGCAGGAGAAAATCTTGAAGTGGTAAACGGCAGAAAAGGTGTGGGTACATTTACTATATCTATTGAGGGGAAAGCAGCCCATGCAGGAGTTAGGTATAGTGAAGGTATAAATGCAAACCTTGAGGCTTCTTATAAACTTCAAGAGCTTACTAAACTTACAAATTTAGAACTTGGTACAACAGT
>JAYEKV010000145.1:0-4531 GCA_034716855.1 Campylobacterota bacterium
TAAGCATCATTATTGTTATAAGTACTATTGCCAAGGCATAACTTACGGCACTACTTTGCATAGCGGCTTCCATTATTCTTGAGAGCATATTTGATATACCTGTTACTGTTACTTCTACATTATCTTTAAAGTGTGTATCTATTTTTGTATTTATATCTTTTAAAAGTACCGCATAATCCATAGCGTCTATATATGGAAGTTTTACCGTTATTCTAGCTTTTGTAAATCCACTGTCTACAAAGTCTTCCAGATCATCACTTCCAGAGTTTTCAAATAGTAGCAGCTCTTGGGCTATGATATTTTTATCTTGTGGGATGATATATGCTTCTTTTTTATTTTCATTTAGAGCTTGGTTTGTCTCTTTTATTATATCAACCACACTTAATGTTTTACCCACAAAGTATTTGTCAGTTTGTATCTTAAGTATATCTTTTGAGAAGTTATCTATGGCATTTAAAATTTGTGGTTCATAAAGTCCATTCTCTTTTTTTGTATCTACAACTATTTCAAGTGTTACAGAGCCTTTCATATTTTCATCTATCATAGAAGTAGCAAGTCTAACTTGATGATCGTTTGCAAACCAGTCTATAGGCTTATGTGAAAATCTAAGCTGAGAAGCTATAGTAAGTGATACAAGAATAATAACAGTAGTAATAGCTATGATCTTTTTTGGATGAGTTACACTTATATCTGCTGTTTTTATAAGAAGTTTATCCATAAGAGTCAATACCTCTTTATCATCTTTTATAACTATATCTTTTGGTTTAATTTTTAAAAGTGAAAGCATAGCGGGTAAGAACACTAAAGTATAAAGAAGTCCCACAACTATACCAGAAGATGCAAACTTACCTAGATCTGCTATAGGAGCAACCTCAGAAAAAGAGAATGACCAAAGACCGGCAGCAGTAGTAAGTGAAGTCATCACAATAGCTAATCCACTATGACCCATAGCATACCTAAGAGAAGCTTTTTTGTCTTTATTTAGATTATACTCTTTATAAAATATAGCCAAAAGGTGGATACTAGCACCAACTGTAACAGCCAGTAAAAACGATGGTAATATCTGTGTTACTACCGTTATAGGTGCTTTAAAGATAGCCATAAGTGATAGTGTAGATACAATAGTAAATGCAACAGTCACTAAAGGAAGTAATACACCGGATACCCGTCTAAACATAAGGGCTAGTAGTATAGATATAACTAATAGTACAAGTTTTATAAACTTTTGCATATCACTTTGCATTGAGCCTTTTAGTTCGGCATTTATAACAGCAGTACCTGATACAAGTATATCAAAATCATCAGCTTGATATGTGGCAACTATCTCTTTTGTTTTAGCTACTATTTGATTGTTTTCCCAGTCACTTAAAAACTCTTTTTGTTCATTTGATGAAGCTTCCTCTTCACCGAACTCATCATCTCCAAAAGCTTCGCTTTCATCACCAAACTCATCTTCACTCTCTTTTACAGGTATTGGATTGCCATTCTTATCAAGTGAGGTGTAGGTTTGTGTATCTATGATAATAGTTGTGATAGTTCCTTTTTCATCTATAAGCAGATCTTTAAAAAGTGGATTGTTTAGTGTTAGTTGTTTTTTAAATGCCAATGCTTTTTGATCAGCAGGAAGTTCTTCAAAAAGATCATCAACTATTAGTGAGTCTATAGTACCTCTTGTGTTTCTGGCATTTATAAGAGAGTTTACATCTTCTATATATGGCAGGTTGTTTTCTAGTTCTTTATGAAGTTTGTTTAGTTTGGTTAAAAAATCTATAGTAAAAATATTATCGCTTTTTATTGCAAGAAGTACTTTTTCATCTCTTCCAAACTGCTCTTTAAATTTATCGTATTCTATTCTAAGCTGATCAGATTCATGTAAGAACCCTTCTGTTGAAGTATCTACTGTTAGGTGTTTCATCTGCATAGCAAATAAAACTACAACGATCCCAACTCCTATAAGTACTTTTAGACTGTTTTCATATATAAAGTTACTTAACTTTTCAAATTTATGTTCAACCTTGTGTTTCCAGTTCACATTAGTCCTTTTTTATTTTATAGAAGTATTGTATGATATAAGTATTAGTAAACTATTAATGGCTAAAATGTAATGTTATTGTAGTGCCTATACCTATTTTTGAATCGATATCTATTTTTATATCTAAGTTGTTGCAAAGTCTTTGAACTATATGCATACCTATACCGTGACCATTTTCATCTTCACTGTAGCTTCTTTCAAATATCTTATGTGGATATTTTATACCTTTACCGTTGTCTTTTATTGTAAGCTTATTGTTATTAAAAGTTATTAGTATAAGAGGATCACTTGTTGAATATTTGCAAGAATTTGATAAAATATTATCGATTATTCTTCTAATTGCCTTTTCGTTAGAGTGTATTGGCATGCTCTTTCGCTCTATATCTATGGTTACATTTGGGTATTTAAAATTTAAAAGCTCTTTTGTCTCTTCAAGAATAGGAAAGATATCTATGTTAGATTTTTCAAGTGTATCTTTTAGTATTATTTCAAGATTTTCATAAAGTGATGATATTGCATCAGCACTCTTTTGAATACGATCCAGTTTTTTATTTATATTTACATCATCGGTTTGTTTTTTTAACATATTGGTATTTAATAGTATAGTTGTAGCAGGAGTATTTAGATCATGTATAAGATCTTTTATAAATCTGTCAAGGTGTGAGATAGTATCATTCATAGGTTTCAATGACAGCTTCGCAAGCAATAAACTAATACCAAAAAATAAAAGAAGTAGTAGTATCTGTCCTATAATAGTAAAGGTCTTTATTTTATATAGTTCCATATCTATAATATTGTTTCTAACTTTTATCACTATAAATTTTTTATTATCATAAGGAAAAGATTTTCTATAATGTTCATTATATTTTATAGCAAGTTTATATTGGAATTTTTCATTATCAACTATCTCAAAACTGTATCCTTCTTGTTTGTAGTTTAGATTTGTTTGTTTAAGTATTTTCGTATATTGGTGCATCTTCATGGTGTGCTTTTGAAGTATAATATTCTCTTGTTGATGATAGTATAAATACCCAAGTATAATGATAAAAAAAGCTGTTGAAAAAAAGTATATAGAGGTAAACTTTAAGAGGGCTGTTTTTTTATAGTCTACCAAGTCTATATCCTGTTTGTCTTATATTTGTTATATTAAAACCAAGTTTTTTAAGCTTTGAGATCTGTACTCTTAGCACTCCTATTTTGACTTCAAAGTCACCACTTGTATTTGATGTTAGTTCACTAAAGGTTATGATTTTATCTATGTTTTGTAACAAATGTTCCAGTATCTTAGACTCTGTAGGTGTAAGATGTATAACTTTATCATCTTTTGTAAGTAGTTGTTTTTTTATATCATATTTAAGATCACCATACTCAAGATAGTTTGAATAACTTTTAAAAGACCTTTGAAGTACCGCTTCTATTCTTATGATAAATTCATCAAAATTAAAAGGTTTTTTTATGTAGTCATCCGCACCCACATCAAAACCTTTTTTTAATGAGTCTATATCTGTATTTGCCGTTAAGAATATTGCAGGGGTTATATCTCCGCTTTGTCTTAGATCATTTAAAAGCTCAAAACCGTTTATAAAAGGGATATTTACATCTAAAAGAAGAAGGTCAAAATTATCACCAAAAGTATGATCAAGGGCTTCTTGACCGTCTTTTGCCCATATTACTTCATATGATTCACTTTCAAGAAGCTCTTGTATGGTTTCCCCAAGAATAATATCATCCTCAACAAGTAAAATCTTTTTTAAAACAGTAGACACTTTTGACCCCTTTAGTTATCACTTTTATTGTATAATAAATTGTAGTAAAAGAGTATTAATAAAGTATTAAAAATTGCCCTAAAATATAAGGTTATAGATGAAATATAAAAATGTAAGTGCAGTTATTCTAGCAGGTGGTAAAAGCAGCCGTATGGGACAGGATAAGTCTCTTATGGATTTTAATCAGGAAAAGAGTATGGCTCAGTATCTATATGAAAAACTTGAAAAGATCTTTGAAGATGTTTATATCTCATCAAAAGAGGATAAATTTGATTTTTTAGCTTCAAAACAAAATCTTATTTTGGATAGTTCAGATATATTTTCACCCATGGTAGCTTTAGAATCTATTTTTACAACTATAGATAAACAAAAAATATTTATTATAACAGTAGATATGCCTCTTATTTTGTCAGAGTCTATAATAAAACTTCTTGAGGATTCAAATAACTCTTTATATGAGATAGTTATAGTAAAAGACAAAGATAATAATATACATAATCTATGTGGGGTATTTGATAAAAGTGTTTTAAACAAAATAGAACAATATATAAAAGATGATATACACAAAATAAACTATCTTATAAAAAACAGCAGACACAAAATAATAAAATTTGACAGCCGTGAAGAGTTCTTAAATCTCAATACACCTCAAGAGTACCAAAAAGCCTTGCAGGTAAAGAATAAATTTAACTAGATCAATATTTACTTAAAGTAATTTAATTAAAACTTCTGA
>JAYEKV010000146.1:0-4523 GCA_034716855.1 Campylobacterota bacterium
TGTATTTAGTTTATGCTGATGAAACAGGGACGAATTTTAGTGAAAAAAGTCCATATTTACTTTATGGTGGTTTAGTAGTACATGAATCAAAGGTAAATATATTAGAATCTCAGCTTGAACAAATGATAGCAAAGTTTTTAAGACTTGATGATATAAGAAAGGTTGAGCTTCATACTACAGAAATATTTAGTATCTTGTTTCATGATAGTTTTGATTGTGAAAGTAAAAGAAAGACTAAGGATAGAGATTATTGTAAAGAGTTAAAAAAACTATTAGAAGATGTGACGGTTGATGATTTTATTAGTTTTACAGATGAATTAATACAATTTTTAACAAAGATGAATATACCAATGATGGTATCAGTTGTAAATAAAACAGATGAAATACACACAAAACATAGGTTAAACAAAGAGGTAAGTGCCATTGCATACTCTTTTAAAATGTTTTTAAATTCTATTGATAGATTTATGTCTTCTAAAAATGAAAAAGCACTTTTAATAGTGGATGATTTTACACATCAAATACCTAGTAAGATTAGGGGATTACCTTTATATCAAAGAATTAAAGATGAAAATATTACAACTTCAAAAGGTGCAATAAAAGAGCTGGTAATACTTAGAACTCTTTATGAATATATGAGTTGGAAAACAAATACAACAGATGAGTTTGAAAATATTGCTCCTTTAAAGTATGAATTTGAGTCAAAAAGTTTATTTTTAGTTGATAATATAAATTACACAAATTCTAAAGATTCTGTACTTAATCAAGTAGCAGATTTCATGCTTTTTATTTTAAGAAAAGTAATTGAAGTTAATAACTCTGATGATAATATTGAAAATGATAATTTAATAAAACTAGTTGAGATGATTGATTCAAGTTTATTATTTTCAATGGGACAAAATGATATAAGGTTTGCAACATTAAATAATGAAATGGATGTAAATTTTGTAGATAATGTATTAGCAAATAAACTTCAACAGTTTAAAGATACATGTATAATATTTAAGTAGAAAAAGAGAGAGCCTACGGCAAAAACTACCCACCGCAAAAACTACGGCGACTCTCTCGAAGTAAGAACATTATATAAGAAATTAAATAAAATTAAAATAAAAGGAAAAAATTAAATGGATATATTACCGGCAATTGATTTAAAAGATGGAAAAGCAGTTAGACTTAGCAAAGGGCTTATGGAGAGTGCAAAAATTTATAGTGATGAGCCTTGGCAGGTTGCAAAAAGATTTGAAGAGCTTGGAAGTAAGTGGCTTCATATAGTTGACTTAAACGGTGCATTTGCAGGTGAACCAGCTAACTTAGACCAGATCAAAAAAATAAGAGAAAATTGTAATCTAAAGATCGAACTTGGTGGCGGTATCAGAGATGAAGAGACTATTAAGATGTATGTTGAGCTTGGTGTTGATAGACTTATTTTAGGGAGCATTGCTGTAAAAGATCCTCAGTTTGTAAAAGATATGGCTGCTAAGTATCCAATTGCAGTTGGTATTGATGCTATGAACGGTATGGTTGCTGTTGAGGGCTGGGCTGAAGTATCAAATATGAAAGCTACAGACTTAGCCAAAGAGTTTGCAGATGCTGGAGTAGAAGCTATAATATGTACAGATATATCTAAAGACGGTATGCTTTGTGGTGTAAATGTTGAGTTTACTCAAGACATCGCAATAGCATCAGGTGTAGATACTATTGCTTCTGGTGGTGTAAAAGATATAGATGATATAACAAACTGTAAAGCTAACGGTAATATCGCAGGTGTAATAGTAGGAAAAGCATTCTATGAGGGAACACTTGACCTAGAGGAAGCTTTTAAAGTTTTATAAAGCACAAGGGAGACTAGTCGGAGTTGTTAGTTACGCTCCCTCCCGCATTTGATAATGTGCTAAAAAAGTTCTGTGTAGATACACTTTTATTAAAGTTTTGATTTTTCATATAGTCATTATAGCCAAAACTACTCTCTTTAAAAAAAGGTTCTTTTTTAGTTGTATCGTTTGATACATCATCCTTTTTCTTATCCTCATCCTCTTCAGGTTTGTATTCCTGTTTTTTAGTAAGTTTTTCAAGCATCTCTAAAGTGTATGCTTTTTGTTTATCCAAATAAATTTGCATTTGGATTTCAGGGGTTAAATTAATATTCATCTTAAACCTCCTCTTATCTCTTACTATATTCTACAGTAATTTAAAGAAAAAAGTCAATTTAAGGAATATTTAAACTATTTATAAGAAAGTGTTAAAGTTATTTCTGCTCTATGCCATAAATTTGACATCTTTTTAAGATGGTTTTAGCCCAGACACTGTGAGCAGTTGGTTCGCACATTTTATCGTCAAATCTAAATATAGCTTCGTTTTGAACATCCAATATAGCTTTTGCTTCATCTAGATCTTTTTGTGTTACTGCATAAACTTCATTTGTTATTTTTGCTTGATCAGGGTGTATGATGGTCTTACCGAAGAACCCCTCTTTGATATCTCTTTGTACCTCTTTTTTGAAAAAAGGATGATTTTCAAGACAGTTGTACACAGGAGCCGTTATATTAAAGCCGTACGGTTTGAATACACTGAATAGATCTGCAAATATTTTTGAGCTTATATGAAAGTCATGTATACTCTCTTCACAATTTTTTTTAAGTGATAAAGCTTTAAACATATCTTCACCTCCAATTCGAAGTGTCGTTATGTTATGTTTTACTTGTTGTAGAAGAAAATCTCTTATTAGTTTTAGTTTATCTGTGTCAAACATATCTTTTGATTCGATTACAGGCATAATGTGGTATTTTATTTCTGTATTATTTAAAATATCAAAGTACTTTTTCATATTATGTGTACCAAACTTTGCTATGGCAAAGCCATCAATATTCTCTATATTTTTTAGATTTAATATCTCTAATAGGTTATTTGTATCTCTTGCTCTTATAAATACTTTTATATCAGCTTTTTTATAGTTTTCAAGCATATTTTGAACATTTTGCATAGCTTTTGGTATATCAGTCTCTTTTATGGCATCTTCAAAGCAAAATACTACAGACTTTAAAAAAGGGAACTTATCAGCATTTGCAATAGATAAGATATGTTTACTTATAGCTGGAGTATACATAGTAGCACCAAGCTCTATATGATCAAAATCTCTATACATTTTAAGCCTTTTTTATCTTCTCTATTTCGTCTCTTAGCCTGATAGCCTCTTCAAAGTTCAGATCTTTTGCTGCTTTTGTCATCTGTTTATTCAATTCTATAAGTATCTTTTTTCGCTCACTTGCAGGCATTTTATTTAGTTTTTCTATTTTAAGTGCCGTATCATCATACTCTTCCATTTTTAGATCTTCATCAAGTCTTCTAATGGTTGTAGTTGGTGTGATACCATGCTCTTTGTTATGTTTGTCTTGTATCTCTCGTCTGTGGTTTGTGGTATCTATCGCAAACTTCATAGAATCAGTTATTCTTTTTGCAAACAGCAGTACTCTACCGTTTGAGTTTCTAGCTGCTCTACCCATAGTTTGAACTAAACTTGTTTTACTTCTTAAAAACCCTTCTTTATCTGCATCAAGTATTGCTACAAGTGAAGCTTCAGGTATATCTAACCCTTCCCTTAAAAGATTGATACCTATAAGTACATCAAATTTGCCAAGACGAAGCTCTCTTATGATCTGATTTCTCTCAATTGCATCAATATCCGAGTGCATATATTTTACTTTTATACCAAGGTCACTGTAGTAGCTTGCCAACTCCTCAGCCATCTTTTTAGTAAGAACAGTTACCAATACTCTTTCATCTCTTTTGATAACTTTTTTTATCTCATCATGAAGTTTTTCCACCTGATACTCACTGTCAAGCACTTCAACTACAGGGTCAAGAAGTCCCGTAGGTCTGATGATCTGTTCTGCTACCTCTGAGCTAAGTTCAAGTTCCAAATCAGCAGGAGTAGCACTTACAAATAAAAAGTTTGCTTTTTTGTTTATGTACTCATCAAATTTTAAAGGTCTGTTATCTAAGGCACTTGGAAGTCTAAACCCATAATCAACCAGAGTCTCTTTCCTACTTCTGTCTGCTGCATACATACCTCTAAACTGAGAAAGTGATACATGTGATTCATCTACAATTATAAGATATTCTCTTCCCATAGCTTCAAAATAATCTATAAGTGAGTATGGTGTTTCTCCCGGTTTCTTATCTGTAAGAAGTCTAGCATAATTTTCAATACCCTTACACATACCTGTAGCTTCAATCATCTCAAGGTCAAACTCAACTCTTTGCTTTAGTCTTTGGTACTCTACGAGCATCTCATTTTCTTGAAAGTATGCAAGTCTTTCTCCAAGTTCTTTTTCTATAGACTCTACTGCTTTTGCCAGTCTGTCTTGTGACACTACAAAAGGGTTTACACTGTATATAGTCATAGAGTCAAGCTCTTTTACTATTTTATTTGTAAGGTATTCCATCTTTAAAAGTGACTCAACTTCATCACCAAAAAATTCTATACGGATAAACTCATCTTCCCAATATGCAGGAAATACATCTAT
>JAYEKV010000147.1:0-4486 GCA_034716855.1 Campylobacterota bacterium
CCTGTAGTTAACTGGAATGAAAACTTTGGAAGTGCAGCTATATTTATGGATGCTTTTAAAAGTGCCGGTGTAGATATAGATACAAGTGCAAGTGAAGCAGTTCTAGATATAAGTGATGAGTTTTTAACTAACTGTATAGAAGCATTTAGACCTTATATCCCTGAAGCAAAAGGTGAAGATCACAAAAATGTACAGCTTATCTCAAATCTTTCTGCACTTCCAAGAGAGCTTGGATTAACTGCAAATGATTTTAAAGTTGTATTTATCTTTGAAGATGCAAACCCTGCAAGTGTTGAGACTGCATACTTAAAACTTTATGCTTTATCAAACAATAAAGCAGAACTAAGAAAGATAAACTTAAACGGTGCATTTGGACTATTACACAATGTAGCATGGTCTGGAAATACTCCTATTGAGTTAGATTGGTTAAGAGCAAATGAGCTTACTTTAAAACTTACAGGTAAATACCCGCAAATTGATATGGTAGATAAATTCCCAAGATTCTTATCTCATGTAATACCGGCAGATAACACAAGAATCTTAGATACTTCAAAAGTAAGATTTGGTGCTCAGCTTGCAGCCGGTACTACAGTTATGCCGGGAGCTTCATACATCAACTTCAATGCAGGTACTTTAGGTCCTGTTATGGTTGAGGGTAGAATATCTTCATCTGCTATTGTTGGAGCTGGTTCTGATGTTGGTGGTGGTGCATCTATTCTTGGAGTACTTTCAGGAACTGACGGTAACCCTATCTCTATAGGTGAAAACACACTTCTAGGAGCTAACTCAACTACAGGTATACCTCTTGGTGATGCTTGTATAGTTGATGGTGGTCTTTCTATATTTGCAGGTACAAAAGTATCTATAAGTGATGATCAAATAGCTAAAATAAAAGAGGCTAACCCGTCTGCAGAACTTAGCAATGAGATGAAAGCAGCAGATCTTGCAGATCTTAACGGTCTTCACTTTAGACAAGATTCTCAAACAGGTCAATATATGGTTATGAGAAGTACAAGAGAAGTAAAACTAAATGAAGAGCTACACTAGGCATCTTTGTTTATACCAACCATCAAATGGGTATTGCTACAATAGCGATACCCATTTTTTATATAACTTTATACTTCAAAACCTAAAAAATTTTAAAAATATAAAAGGTGATCTTTTAGATATAGGAAGTGGAAGCGGTGTGCTTGGACTTTTAATAGCAAGAGACCATGAAAAGTTGAGCCTTTATCAGTGTGAGATACAAAAAGTTTTTCAGTTTTTATCACAAAAGAACAGTGAAGTAAACAAGATAGAAAATAAAATATTCAAGCAGTCAGTAGTTGAGTGTGAATTTGATATGCAGTTTGACTATATTGTTTCAAATCCACCGTTTTACCACGGCGATGTGATAAAAAGTGAAAATGAGATCCTAAAAATAGCAAGATACAATGACAGTATGCCACTTGCTAGTTTGATCCAAAAAGTATCAAAACTACTTAAGCCTCAGGGAAAATTTTTCTTTTGTTATGATGTTAAGCAGCTAAATGATATTATCATTCAATTAAACAAGGCAAAGATCAATATTGAAGCTATTCAATATCTTCATCCAAAAGTTTCTAAGGAGGCTACTTTAGTTATGATATATGCAAGAAAAGGCTCAAAATCAAAGCTAAAAGTACTCCCCCCTTTAGTGATGTTTGATCAAAACGGTGAATTTACTCAAGAGGTAAATGATATATATGATATCTGTGCTACTCATAGTATAAAATGTGAAGTGGAAGTGTAACTAAATGCTTGAAAATAAAGATTATCCATATAAGTTTGACCCTGCTGTTTGCGCTACTTGTGAAGGAAACTGCTGTATTGGAGAATCAGGATATATTTGGATAAACAAAGAAGAGATCATAAAACTTTCAGAGCATTTAGGTATAAGTGTTGAAGAGTTAGGACAAAAGTATCTTTTAAAAGTTGGCTACAAATACTCTTTAAAAGAGAAAAGAATTGGAGAAAATAATTATGCCTGTATCTTTTTTGATCTTGAAAAAAAGCAGTGCAGTGTATATGAAGCACGACCAAATCAATGTAGAACATTTCCTTTTTGGGAATATTTTAAAGATAAAGTTCAAGAGGTAAAGCAAGAGTGTCCGGCTATAGTATAATAGGTATCATATGTGGTTCTGTACTGTTTTTTTCAGGTTGTGTAAATCAGCCTGAAGTAAAACGCGTGAATCAAAAAGAAGATATCAATATGCTAATGGCAATAGATTCTCAAATTCATAACAGAAGTGATCTTAGTCTAAAGTACTACCACGAACTTTATAAAATCACAGGCAATGAACAATACTTGATAAATACTATTAACTATAGTTTTGAACAAAAAGAGTTTGAGTTGATGAAAAAGCTCTCAAAAGAGGGTATTGAAAATTTCAAAGATGAACATATCTATTTTAAAAGACAACTAATAGTGTCATTAGTTGGATTAAAAGATTATGATGAAGCTGTTAAAAAAGCTAAAGAGATATTAAATAAATATCCCACACCTCAAAACTATGAGATAGTAGCAAATACATATTACAGCAAAAAAGACTATAAAAATGCTTTAAGTTATTATGAAAGTGCCTATACTTTGGAACAAAACGAATCTACTCTTATAAAACTTGCGGTGATCTTATATACATACTTAAATCAAAAAGATATAGCTCTTGCTCATCTTGAAACTTTTATTGAACAATATGGCTGCGGTAGGGAAGTTTGTGACAGACTGCTACTTATATATCAAGAGCAGGGCAACATAGACGGAATGCTTTCAATATTAAATAAAAAGTATGAACTACTAAAACAAAATTCAAATTTAAAACATAGTGTTAGGGTAATAGGAACACTCATAGTATCTCTTTTAGAAAGAAAAGATATAAAACAAGCTATAGCATTTTTAGAAAAACACAAAATAGACAATACAAAGCTTTTTACACTTTATTATCAAGATGGTCAGTTAAAAAAAGCATTGGAGTTTACTAAAGAACTATATAAAGAAACTACCAATCCAGAACTACTTGGACGAATAGCAATGCTTGAGTTTGAGATAGCTGAGGATAAAAAAGAGATATTAAAAAGTGTTATGGATAATTTTGAAAAAGCTTTAAGCAGCGGTATAAACAATGCAGGCTTTCAAAACTATTACGGGTATTTGCTTATAGATTATGATGTAGATGTGCAAAAAGGTGTGGAGCTTGTAAAACTTGCTCTTAAAAATGCTCCAAATAACATAGCTTATTTAGATTCTTTAGCATGGGGATACTATAAGCTTGGAAACTGTTCAGAAGCTTATGAGGTGATGAATAAGGTTGTAAAGTTAAGTGGATTAAAAGATGACGAGATAAATGAACATTGGAATAAAATAAAAAATTGTAAGGAAAAAAAATAAAATGATCTTAGATGAAATTATAGAAAAAACAAAATATGATTTAGAAAAAAGAAAAAAAGAGTATAGTATAGACTGGCTTGGAAGAAGTTTGGCATATAACCCATATCCTCCAAGAGATGTAAAGAGCTATTTAAGAGCTACTGAAGATGAACCGGTAAGGATAATAGCAGAGGTAAAAAAAGCAAGTCCTAGTAAAGGGATCATAAGAGAAGATTTCGATCCATTGTTTATTGCACAAGAGTATAGTAAAAATGGAGCAAATGCAATATCTGTACTTACAGAGCCTCACTATTTTAAAGGTGACCTAGAGTATCTTACAGGTATAAGAAGGTATGTAAGTACTCCTCTTTTAAGAAAAGATTTTATTGTTGATAAGTATCAAATAGTAGAAGCTTTAGTATATGGAGCAGATTTTATACTATTGATAGCAAAAGCTTTATCAAAAGCTGAACTAAAAGAGCTTTATGAGTATGCTATACATTTAGGACTTGAAGTTCTAGTGGAGATACACGATAAAGAGGATTTGAGAAAAGCTATCTCAAGCGGTGCAACTATAATAGGTATAAACCACAGAAATCTTGATACTTTTGAGATGGATATGGAACTATGTGATAAACTTATCCCACTTATACCAAACGGTAAGATCATTGTTGCAGAAAGTGGTGTAAGTGATACTGAAACTATAAAAAGATTAAGCGGTATCGGTGCTGATGCCTTTTTAATAGGTGAACATTTTATGAGACAAGATGATATAGGTGCTGAAGTAAAAAGGTTGAAAAACAGCTTTTTATAAAAAGCTGTTTTAGTCTTCTTGCTTGTAAAAAACAGCTCTGTTTACAGGTATCTCAAGGTAGGTGTTGTTGTGTTTTAAAACTACATGTTCATCTACCATTTCCAAAGAGATATCATTTGGACTTAAAGTTTCTAAAAATTTGATCTTCTCCTCATGATTTAATATAGTTCTTTTGTTTTCAATATCATGTATGATCTTATTTATAGTAGATACAAATAGATCTATTTTTAACGGTTTTCTTAAAAAATACTTTGCTCCTAATTTTATAGCTTCCGTGAAGTGTT
>JAYEKV010000148.1:0-4485 GCA_034716855.1 Campylobacterota bacterium
AAAGCCGGTGATGTTGTTGTTATCAGATATGAGGGTCCAAAGGGTGGTCCTGGTATGCAAGAGATGCTTGCACCTACTTCATTAATTATGGGTATGGGTCTTGGTGATAAGGTTGCACTTATTACTGATGGTAGATTCTCTGGAGCAACAAGAGGTGCTTCTATTGGTCATGTATCTCCTGAGGCTGCTGAGGGTGGTATGATTGGATTACTTAAAGATGGTGATTCTATCCATATCGATGTTGATCAATATATCTTATCTGTTGATTTAAGTGATGAAGAGATTGAAAAAAGAAAAGCTGAATTTAGTCCTATTAAAAAAGAGATTAAATCTTCTTGGTTAAAACAATACAGAGCATTAGTAACAAATGCATCAAGTGGAGCAATTCTTAGAACTGATATGTTCTAAGATCACTTAATCAGGTTAAAATCTCTTTTAACCTGATCTGTTAAAATATCTATTTTTCTTAAAATATCTTCATCTTCAATACCATCTTTTAATTTATCTAGATTTTTGACCATAGGCAAAAACCTATCTATAACCTTTTGTGGTATCTTAAGTCCACTATTGACATTTGCCTTTAAATCAATAAATAACAATACAAAATCTTGTGCTCCAAGTAAAGCAGCATATGTTATAGGAAGTATTCCATATGCATCAGGAATGTTTACAGAACTAGCGTCAATTTGATGTATTCTTTTTAAGACATCTTTTTTACCACTCCATACTGCATTATGGATAACACTTCTTCCCATCTTGTTTGTTTTGTGATAATCAAACAGTACAACTTGTGTCAAAATATCAAAAAGGTGAAAATTACAATCTGTTCCTATTACCTTATGAACAACTGTATCACCATCTTCATCTTGAAAATTTTGATCAAGTTTTTTACTAATAAGCATACTTATAATATTTTGAAAATCAACTTTTGTGTCATCTTTTGCAAAAACCTGTAGTACATATTCAAAAAATACATTGTGATTTACAGAATTCACAAGGTGAATATCCAATCCGCTTTTAATATAAAGATTGAATAATGTAAAATGATCGCTTAAAAGAGGCTTGAAAAATAAAGGATCTCCGTTTGAGTCTAAGATATTAAGATCTTTTTCATTTATCCGTAATAGTTCTTGCAATACAACCATATACTGACCCTCTTGATCTATCTTAGATAAAAGATATTGATCATTGAGTCTTTTTTTGCCGTGAGTATGTAGTATGATATCATTTAATATTTCAAAGATTGTTTGACCCTTATTGTTTTTTAATAACAAGTCAGCCTTGTATTTGAGCATAAGGGTTATTGTATCTAAACTTCTAATACCTTGATAAATAGCTATAAATAATGCAGACTGATAATCTTTATTTTGTATATTTGGGTCTATACCGGCAGAAAGTAAGAATCGTATAAGCTCTTTATCTTCTGTACGAACAGCACGAAAGAGAGCTGTTTCACCATTGATATTTACTGCGTCTACATCTATCCCTTTTAATAAAAGCTTTTGTGTAATTTGCATTAGACTTTCTCGTCTATCTATCTCATCTACACTAAATGTTGATAATGATGTCACAAGTTCCATTAAAATCGTATTGTTATATGCAACTCTGGAGTTAATGTCTGCTCCCTCTTTTAGAGCCGCATCAACAAGCTTATAACCATCCATACCTTTTAATGCACTTTCACATAAAAAGGTCTTGCCCTCTTTATTTTTAATAGTGGCATCAGCACCATGCAAGATGAGATTTAAAGCAATATCTTCGTTTGCTCTAACTTGAGGATGATGCATAATTGTATTACCATCAGTATCAATATTATTTAGTTCTAAATTATTTAACTCAAGAAGATAACTAATGAACTTTTCATTACCGTAAGATAATGCATCAAATATAACATTTCGGTTGTGAATATCTTTTGAGTTTATATCTGCACCAAAATCTATCAACATTTTAGCAATTGTCTCATAGCCGAATACTACGGTATTTTGAAGCTTGGTTCTACCAAATTCATCTTTTTCATTTAGATCTAACTCTTCTGTTTTTAACAACTCTTTAACAATGTTATGATTATTTTCTTCTAAGGCTATATCTAAAGTAGTTAATTTGTCTTTATTTTTAAGAGCTACATCTATATTATGACGAATAAGCCAAAATGCTGATTTGAATTTATGTTTCTTTAAACAAATGTGTAAGTAACTATCACCATTCTCATCTAGAAGATTTATATCTATTCCACTATCATATAATAGCCTTAATAAAAGTTCCTCATCATACTCTTTTTTTAGCAACTCTGATAAGAAAGCTAATTGTAATTCATCTTGAGTATCTTTGTTCTTTTGAAAAAAATTCTTTAACATCTTATATCCTTAGATAAAATCATAACCTTATTGTTAACCCTCTATGCTCCATTTAAGCATTTGACCTGCATACATAGGTACAACTTTTTGAGTTTGACTAAAATAAAGTTCAGGTACCTTATATTCTTTTTTTATAAGCACTATCTTTTCATCTGAAGGCATCATCTTATATATATTGCAGGCATTGTCACTGATAAATTTTTGTAGATTATCTAGTTTGTCGTGTTCTTCAAACAACTGAGCTAAAACTTGTAAAGCAATAGGTGCTGTAAACACACCAGCTGCACAACCACAAGCTTCTTTTGCATGCTGTGGATGAGGAGCACTATCACTTCCAAACATAACTTTTGGATGTGCATTTAAAGCTACCTCCAACAAGGCAGCTCTATCTTCATATCTTTTTGCAATAGGTTTACAGAAAAGATGTGGCTGTAACATTCCACCTGCTACATCATCTAATGTTATAAGAAGATGATGTAGTGTAATTGTTGCATAAAGGTTATCGTATTTATCCAGCATATCTACAGCATCTTTTGTAGTTATATGCTCCATAATAATAGTAAGATTTGGGAAAGATTTGGCAAGTGCTTCATAAACACTCATAAACTCTTTCTCTCTATCCATTACAAAGCCATTTGTTTCACCATGAATACAAAGAGGAATACCAAGTTCAGCCATAGCATTTAAAGTTGGTGCAAGTGCAACCGTATCTATAGTTTCTACACCACCTTCACTGTTTGTAGTGATTCCAGCTGGGTAAAGTTTGATTGCAGATATCTCATCTTTAACATCTTCCAAAAACTCTTTTGTATATGGCTTAAAGAACAATGTCATAAATGGTTTAAATTGATCGTTTCCAATACTATTTACAATTCTGTCTTTATAAGATATTACAGCTTCTTTAGTATCAACAGGTGGTACAAGATTAGGCATTATAATAGCACCTGAAAAAGTAGAAGATGATAAAGGAGCTACTAATTCAAGCATATCTGAGTCCCGTAAATGCAAGTGCATATCAAAAGGACTTCTTAGTGTAAGTTTATTCATAATATATTTCCTAGTATTTTTAATACTATTATATCGAAATATTTATTATGATTGAAGAGAATAAATTCTTTTATTTATTAAAATCTATCTCTGATACTAAATTTATAAATTTAATAAAATCAAAAGGCTTAAGTAGATAGTTTTTCACACCCAACTCTTCAGCACTTTTTATATACTCTGGTTCCGTATGAGCTGACATTATTATTACTGGAATATCAGAGTTTGTATCTCTTACTGCTTGTATTAACTCTAATCCATTCATTACAGGCATATTAATATCTGTTACAATAAGATCAAAATCATTAACTTCTTGAAACCTTTCAAAAGCAACTTTTCCATTATTTGCTGTTTCAAAATTTGCTTGTAGTTTTTGTAAAGTGTCACTTATAATAGCACAAAGATCTTCTTCATCTTCTACAAATAATATTTTAATAGATTTAAGTTTCGCAATTTTATCTTGCATTAATTAACCCTTTAACTCTTCTTTGTGTACAACGGTTTCTATATCCATTATTACAAGCATTTGATTATCTTCAAGCCTTACAAAACCTTTTAAATATTTTGAAGGAATTGCAGAACCCATATCTGAAACTGGATATAAAGATGAATTTTCTAATCGTTGTACATCATCAACTTTATCAACAACTAATCCTACCATCCTATTATCATCTGTAATAACAGCAATTACTGCCGTATTATCATCGTATACTATTTCACTTGATGTATCAAACTTCATTCTGATATCTAGGATAGGTACAACTTCACCTCTTAAATTTATAAGACCTTTTACCCATTTACTTGTATTTGGAAGCTGAGTAATAAGCTCTGGATAAGTTAAAATCTCTCTTATTTTAGGTAGTTCAATAGCATATTTCATACTACCTAAAATAAATGTCATATATTCATCTGAATTGGTACTGTTAAATTGTCTTTCGTCTACTGCCATGTATCTGTCCCTTTATTAATTTTACATATTATATTTTCAAATTACTTTAAAGTTGATAAAATATGTTATTCTGCTCTTTTCCATTCTCTATAAAGAGCTTCATGTGTTTCTATCTCTTCTCTTGAGGGTTTTCTTCTA
>JAYEKV010000149.1:0-16940 GCA_034716855.1 Campylobacterota bacterium
AAAGGTTTTAAAATGAAATTAGTTGTTGCTGTTTCTGGGGCTTCCGGAGTACAGCTTGGAATAAAACTTTTAACTTTACTTCCAAAAGAGATTGAAGTGTTTGCCGTTATATCAAATAGTGCAAAGAAAACATTAAAATTAGAATCAAACTTAACAATTCCTACTCTAGAACATATCACATTTTTTGATGATGATGATCTCTCTGAAGCTATTGCATCAGGTTCATTTAAAACAGACAAACTTATCATCGTACCTTGCAGTATGAATACTCTTGCAAAATGTACAGTTGGTATAAGTGATACACTCATCACTAGAGTATTTAGTGTAATGCTAAAAGAAAGACGAGATATAGTAATAGCTCCAAGAGAGATGCCTTACAACACTATACAACTTGAAAATATGACCAAGCTATCTACATTAGGAGTAACAGTCGCACCTCCAGTTATAGGCTATTACAGCGCACAACAGACACTAGAAGAGATGGAAAACTTTATAATAGGAAAATGGTTTGATCTACTTAAAATAGAACACAATCTTTACAAAAGATGGAAAGGAAACAGTTGAAAACAAGAGCAATATACAGCGGTACCTTTGATCCAATAACCAATGGACATATGGATATACTAAAAAGGGGTTTAAAGATATACGATGAGATCATAGTGGCAGTTGCAGACTCTGCGGCTAAAAAGCCTATGTTTAATATAAATACCCGTGTAAAACTTATACAAAATGCAACAAAAGGGGTTAAAGGTATTACAGTTGAGCCTTTCAATACTTTAATGGTTGATTTTGCAAGAGAAAAAAATGTGTATAATATTATAAGAGGTTTAAGAACTACCACAGACTTTGAATATGAACTACAGATGTCATATGCAAACAGCTCACTTGACAAAAATCTTGACACGGTATTTTTGATGCCCTCACTTGAAAATGCTTTTGTAAGTTCTTCAATAGTAAGAGAACTTATAAAGTTTGACGGAAGTTACGATCACCTGATCCCACAAAATATAATAAATGATATGAAAGAAGAGGTAAACAAACTATGTATGTAGTACTAGAAGGTATAGACACAGCAGGTAAGTCAACGCAATTAGATATATTAACACAAGAATTCCCCGATGCTATCTTTACTAAAGAACCGGGAGGTACAAAGCTTGGAGTGAAACTGCGACAAATGGTTCTAAACGGTGAAGCTAAATCAAAAGTAGCTGAGATGCTTCTGTTCTTAGCAGATAGAGCCGAACACAGCTATGAGGTTGTAAAGAAAAACCCAGATGAGATGATTATAAGTGACAGGGGATTCTTAAGTGGTATCGCTTATGCTAAAACACTTCCTTTAGAGGAGATGATCTCTTTAAATATACTTGCTTTAAATGGTGCTCTACCTGATAAGATCATTATATTAAAGCTTACTAAAGAGGAGCTAGAGTATAGATTGTCACAAAAAGTTCAGGACTCTATAGAAAAAAGGGGAAGCCAATACCTTATAGATATACAAACAAGAATGATAGAAGCTATAGAACTTATAAATACCATGAGTGAAAACCCTATAGAACTTCTTATAGTAGATGCTTCTGAGTCTATAAAAGATATATCTCAAAAGATAAAAGCATTTTTACAGTACGACAAAGAGATGTTATAATGAAAATCATATTAGCCTCAGCAAACAAAGGAAAAATAAAAGAGCTGCAAAATCTTCTACAAGATGATGAAGTGATACCATACAGTGACATCACAGGTGCTTTTGATATAGAGGAGACAGGTACAACTTTTCAGCAAAATGCTATCATAAAAGCACAAGCAGTTGTAGATGCTTTAAAAGAAAAAAACTACCAAGATGAGTGTATAGTTATATCGGACGATAGTGGTATAACAGTACCAGCTATAAACAATGAGCCAGGTATCTATAGTGCAAGATACGCAGGAGCCAATGCAAGCGATAAAAGCAACAATGAGAAGCTTATATCAAAACTAAAAGCTAATAATCTATCTAAAACTCCTGCCTTTTATACAGCATGTTTAGCTGTAGCTTATAAAGGGTCTATATATACTACACATGGCTGGATGCATGGAGCTGTAATTGATGAAGAGATTGGTGATGGAGGATTTGGATATGATCCCCTATTTATCCCTGAAGGGTTTGATGAAACATTAGGAACACTTCCTGTCAATATAAAGAAAAACCTAAGCCACAGAACAAAAGCACTTGATCTTGCACTTAAACTCATAAATTCACTTACTAAGAAACACTAACCCTCGATATATAACGCCAACTCATCTGCAAGCATAAAATCAGATGAGTATGCTTTGTCATCTTTTATATTCAATTTTCCAAGCTTTTCCAACTCATATACTTTCTCTTTTTGTATACTGTTAAGGATCTTTAACTCTACACCCACTGCACTTCTAAATCCTAAAAGTAATTTTTCAATTACTATGTCACTTTGGCTTAAAACCTCGATATCTTCATATTCAAGAGGATCATTGATATACTCTTGAACCTCTTTTTTACCATACACTCTTTTTGAGTCAATACACCCTACTGCCCCACTTCCTATTCCTAGATATTCTTTGTACTGCCAGTAGCCTAGATTGTGCTTACTTCTTGCATCTTTTCCTTTGGAAAAATTTGATATCTCATACTGTTCAAAGCCAACAGATTTAAGCTCTTCAAACAAATAGTTTGCATACTCTATATTTTCAACTCTTACACTGCTTCTATCGTAAAAATTAGTACCCTCCTCTAAAGTAAGGCTATATGCACTTATATGATCTACAGGAAGTTGTTTTATAACCGCTATATCATGTTTCAATAGCTCTTTACTATCCTGTGCCGTATCGTAGATAATATCTACATTTATATGCTCAAATCCAATATCTTCCGCATCTTTTACAGCCTGTACCGCTTGTGCTTTACTATGGTTTCTTCCTAAAAACTTTAATTTTTCATCATCAAAGCTCTGAACTCCAAAGCTTATACGGTTTATCCCTGCTTTATAGATACCTTCAAGCCATTGTTTAGATGCTGAGTTTGGATTTGCTTCTATTGTTATCTCACAGTTTTGTTCTAAATATGGTTGAACTATACCAATAATACTTTTATAGTAAGTTGCTTTTATAGTACTAGGAGTCCCCCCACCTATAAAAATAGTCTCTATTTTTTTATCTCTTTTTTCAAGCTCATATTTTAGCTGTTTTTCCAAAGCTTTCATATAATCATCCCTTAGAGTATGAAGGTATGTATATGAGTTAAAAGCACAATAGTGACACTTGCTGTCACAGAAGGGAATATGTATATATAAAAGCATTTTTGAAGCATCCTTTGTGTATAATCGCGATATATAAGTATAAGGTAATTAAATTAATGAAAGATAAAACCCAAGCGAAAAGCAAAAAGAACTACAGACCAAATGTAGCTGCAATCGTTTTGTCTTCATCATACCCTGCTCGTTGTGAGATCTTTATAGCTTCTAGAATAGATGTAGAAGATGCCTGGCAATTCCCTCAAGGTGGAATAGATAAAGGTGAAGATCCTAAAACAGCGTTGTTTAGAGAACTAGAAGAGGAGATAGGAACCGACGATGTGGATATTGTAGCAGAGTATCCAGAATGGGTAAGCTACGACTTTCCACCTGCTGTAGCAAATCGTATGGCTCCTTATGATGGACAAACACAAAAATACTATTTAGTCAAAATGAGAAAAGGCGCAAAAATAGATATAAATACACACATACCTGAATTTAGCGACTATAAGTTTGTAAAAACTGAAGAGTTAAATGAGTACATAACTTTTTTTAAAAGAACAGTTTATAAAAAAGTTTTAAAATATTTTAAGAAAGAGGGATATATTTAATATGTTAAAAGTATTAAAGTTCGGCGGTACCAGTGTAGGTACTTTGGAGAGAATTCAAAATGTGGCAAACATCATCAAAAACTTGCGAGATCAAGGTGATGATATAGTTGCTGTTGTTAGTGCTATGAGCGGTGAAACAAACAAGCTTATAGAGTATGCGGAAACTTTTAGTAAAACACCAAACGAACCAGAGATGGATATGCTTTTAAGTAGTGGGGAGAGAGTTACATCTGCCCTTTTATCAATTGCTTTAAATGAGCAAGGATACAAGGCTACATCTATGAGTGGTAGAGAAGCCGGTATTGTTACAGATACAGCACACACAAAAGCCAGAATAGAAAGTATCGATACAACAAATATGAAAAATGCCATAGGTGAAGGTAAAGTTATCATCGTTGCAGGTTTCCAAGGTATCAATATTGACAATGGAAGAGTTACAACTCTAGGACGAGGTGGAAGTGACCTTACAGCAGTTGCACTTGCAGGTGCTTTAAAAGCAGATGTATGTGAGATATATACAGATGTGGATGGTATCTATACAACAGATCCCCGAATAGTAAGCAAAGCAAAAAAACTTGATAAGATCTCTTATGATGAGATGTTAGAACTTGCAAGCCTTGGAGCTAAAGTACTTCAAAACAGATCTGTAGAGATGGCGAAAAAACTAAATGTAAATCTTGTATCAAGAAGCAGCTTCACACCGGAAGTTGAAGGAACACTAATAACAAAGGAAGAAAATATTATGGAACAACCAGTAGTTAGCGGAATAGCACTAGACAAAAATCAAGTAAGAATTGGTATGTACGGAGTAAGTGACAAACCTGGCATTGCGTCAGCTATCTTTACAGCTCTTGCAGATGCAAACATCAATGTTGATATGATAGTACAAACTGTTGGCAGTGATGGAAAGACTAATTTAGATTTTACAGTACCTACAACTGAGCTTGAAAAAGCAAAAGAGGTAATGGATCAATTCAATGCAGACACTGAAAATATCGACTATAAAGAAGATATATGTAAAGTTTCAATAGTAGGTGTTGGTATGAAGTCACACACAGGTGTTGCAAGTAAAGCATTTAGTGCCTTAGCACAGAGTAATATAAATATAAGAATCATAAGTACAAGTGAGATCAAAATATCTATGATCATAGAAGAAAAATACGCAGAACTAGCAGTAAGAAGTCTTCACGATATATATGAACTAGAAAAGTAAGGTTAACATTTGCAAGAGTTTATTAACTGGACAGTTGACACCATAAGACATGATAAGCTTCTGGGTTCTTGGCTGGAGGAGCGAAAATATGACTGGACTCCTTTGGTATCTAAGTCTATTACAAATATTATCGACAAAGGTAAATCTGTGCTTATCATAACAGATAAGGACTATGAGTGGTATATGCAGTATATCCTATCAAACATCAATCAAACAAAACACGGCAGACCCCTGCTTCCATTTTATGATTTTAACTCGTTCAACTCAAATATAGATAATATAAAAACAGAAAAAGATATAGAACTTATAAAAGATATGCTTAATATATCTTTCCCTAACGGTTACTTTTTTTGGTATATCGGTAAAAGTCAAAGTAAAAGAGCTACCTTGGCAAAGTTTTCAAATAAACCGCTTCTTTGGATAATGGATGAGGAGCTTCCAAACAGCTTCAATCTAAAAAGCAGTGACGAGTCTGTAGATATGAAACTTTTACAGATGTACAGGCTTTTTGACAAAACGATAAGTGCGGTACTTTTTGCACAAGTGGATGTACTAAAATAATATGATAGAAAAATCAACACTATTTATAGTAAATGATATAGAGTCGGCACTAAAAGATATAAGCGGTAAACTACCTGTACACTCAGTAAGAGTAGTTCAAAATGAACAAGAAGGGAAAACAGAGTTCCAACTTCTTCAAGCTCAAAAAGCTATAAAAGAAGCATATATAGCATCTGCTACAACCAAGTATATCATCCTTTGCGGTGATGCTTTTAGAGTAGAAGCACAAAACTCACTTCTAAAAGTGCTTGAAGAGCCTCCAAAAAATGTGATATTTTTGATATTTACAATTTCTAAAAATTCAATTTTACCAACTATACTATCTAGAGTACAGGTACAATATCTAAAAACAAAAAAAGCAATTACACCATCTACTTTAAATCTACAAAACTTAGAGTTAAAAGAGGTATATGAGTTTTTAAAACAAAATCAAAGAATTTCAAAAGCCCAAGCAAAAGAGGTAGTAGAGTCAATTTTATTTAGTGCAAACCAAAATAGAATCAAACTAACTACATCACAACTAAACAGCTTTAGTAAATCTATGAAGCTTTTAGAACTTAACTCAAGACCTATAAATGTTTTAACAACCCTGCTTCTGACACTTATAACAAAAAATACAAAAGGTTAATCCTTTTATAAAAGTTGGCAATTATGAATTTCTACAAAATCAACTCAGACAATACAAAAGAGCTTTTTAAAAAAATAGGCACAGATGATTCAGGTGCAAAAATCATGGCACAAAAAACCAATATACATCTTATATACATCAAAGACTTAAAAGTGGGCGGTGCAAACATACTCAAACAAGATGCCCTTTCCATTGGAGCAGACCTTGCAGTACCTATGGGTACTATTATAGCAAAAGATGAAAAAGTAGATGCTGTACTTATGGGTACCACCAAACACCTTGAGATACTATCAAGAAAAGAACTAGCACAACCTTTTGGGCTGAAAACTTTGGCAAAAGGACTAAAAGAGTTCATAAAAATCAAAAAGCACCCTACAAGAATAATGGGTATCATAAATGCAAACGATGACAGCTTTTTTGAAGGAAGCAGATTTTGTGGGTCGGATGCAGTATCAAAGATCATGCAGATGTGTGAAGATGGTGCAAATATAATAGATATAGGTGGAGTTTCAACTCGCCCGGGAAGTGATACTGTCTCAGAAATGGAAGAGCTATCAAGGGTAAAACCTATCTGTGATATCATAGCAAAAGAGAAGCTTTATGAAAAAGTAGACTTCAGTATAGACAGCTTCACCCCAAGTGTGATAGAGTATGCCTTAAAAAGCGGATTTAAAATAGTGAATGATGTGACAGGTCTATCTAACAATGAAGTAGCACGAATTACTGCAAAATATAAAGCGACAGTAGTTATCATGCATATGCAAGGCAAGCCAAAAGATATGCAGCACAACCCGTCTTATGAAGATGTGATAATTGAAGTGGATCAATTCTTCGCTGAGAGAATAGAAAAAGCAAAAGAGTTCGGTATAGAAGAGATCATCCTAGATATAGGTATAGGATTCGGCAAAACACTAGAGCACAACCTAACTTTACTAAAACACACAGAGCACTTCAAACACTTTGGATATGAACTTCTAATAGGAGCAAGCAGAAAATCAATGATAGATAAAATCACACCCTGCCCTACGCAAGATAGACTGTCTGGTACTTTAGCCATCCACCTAGACAGTATAAAAAGAGGTTCATCAATAGTAAGATGCCATGATGTAAAAGAGCATGCTCAGGCTGTTGCTGTACAAGAAGCTATTGACAGAATTTAATAAAACAAAACCAAAAACAACTATATAAGCTCCCCTAACTCCTTAAAATTAAGCTGTAGCTTTTGAGCTACGGCAGTTTTTGTTATATAGCCTTTATATACATTAACACCTTCTGCCAAAGCCATATCATCCTTTAATGACTCATTTACACCATCATTAGCCATTTTTCTTATATAAGGGAATGTTGCATTTGTAAGTGCTTGTGTAGCTGTTTTGGCATAGGCTCCAGGCATATTAGCAACACAATAGTGAATAACCCCCTCCTCTACAAATACAGGGTTGGTATGTGTTGTTGGATGTGAAGCCTCACTTATACCACCTTGATCTATAGTGATATCAATTAGAACTGTTCCTTTTTTCATACTCTTTAGCATATCTCTGGTGATAAGCTTTGGTGTCATTGCACCTCCGTGTATTAATACTGAGCTTATCACTATATCTGTTTGTTTTAAGCACTCATTTAAAGCTTTAGGTGAATATACTAATGTCTTAACTGATGGTAAATGATTTTGAAGCTCCTGAAGTTTTGGTGTTGAGCGATTCATAACTGTTACATCTGCACCCATACCAACAGCAACCTTTGCCGCATTATATCCTGCATTTCCGGCACCTATTATCAATACTTTTGCAGGAGCCACACCAACTGTACCACCAATCAAAATACCGTTCCCATCTTGATAAACGCCAAGGTGGTATGCTCCCATCATTACAGATATTTTACCTGCTATATCACTCATAGGTTTTAAAAGAGGCAGCTGTCCATTTAAAGAAACTGTCTCATAAGCAATAGCACAAACCTTTTTTTCCATAAGAGTTACAGCCAGATCTTTTAAAGGAGCAAGATGAAAATAACAAAACAAAGTATGAGTTTCATTTAAAAAGTCATACTCACTAGACTGAGGCTCTTTTACCTTAACGATCAGTTTAGAACTTCCATATAACTCTTTGGCACTATTCACAATAATGGCACCTGAATCTATATACTCCTGATCACTAAATCCACTTCCTACCCCTGCACCTTTTTGTATATAAACAATATGACCGTCATCTATAAGCTGTGCCGTATTAAAAGGTGTAAGCCCTACTCTAAACTCATCTTGCTTTACCTCTTTTGGTATACCTATTTTCATATCAACTCCTATTTGGCTTTAAATGGAACTATCAATTTAAACTTTCCACTTACTTTATCTAAAGGGATCTCATCCACCACCTCACATGAAAATGTAACAAAAGTGTTAAGTTTTTTTATAGACAGGATTTCATCTATCCTTTTTACTGCAGATTTTATTATTCTGTCTTTATCTCCTGATATAATTATATGTATAAGCAGGTGATTCTTTTTTGTCTGTTCTATTTGAAACTTTTTTATTCCAGGTACAAAAAATTCACTTAGCAGTAAAGGGTGAATAAACTCCTCTTTACCATTTTTATCCATAAACCACAAAAACTCCTCTTTTCTTCCAGAAACCTCTTTTATTGTAGCTGTTGCTCTTGAACAGCTACAACTATCTTCATTTTTTGTTACTATATCTCCAAGTTTATATCGTATCAAAGGCTGAGTATAGTTATATAAAGTTGTTAAAGTCAAGTTTCCTGATTGTCCGTTGTCAACTTTTCTATCTTTGCTGTCAAGTACCTCAAAACAGTGCCAATCTTCAAATAGATGCAGACCTTCGTTTTTTTCACACTGTACAGCCATACACAAAGATTCAGAAGAGGCATAGAAATTTACAGGCTGTGTTAAAAATGCTTTTGAAATATCATCTCTCATAGATTGGGTTAAAGCATCAGCAGAACATATAATCCTATTTGGTTTTATCATAAGGTCACTATCTAACTGTTTTAGTGCAAGCATATGGATACTAGATGAATAACCGCTAAGTGAATCAGGATCAAAACTATTCAACCTTTTTATAAGTTTATCAAGCTTTTGATCTACAGAAAATATACCAACTTCATAAAAAAACTCAGGTGCATCTTTTATAAGACTGATACCTGCATAATGTCCATCTGAAGCTCCTGTAAAAGCCAGTCTGTTTTTTTTAAAAGGATTAAGTCTGCATTTTGAAACACGGGTCATTGCCATAGCTTTTATAGTATTCCAAGCCCTAATATCATATACGAATAATCCAATATGTCCTGTTGAACCAGATGTATGGATAACCTCATAAGAGTCTTTATATTTTTGATCTATATTATCTTTGCTTGATATAAACCTTTCAAGATCTTTTTGTTTTATATCTTTATTGCATACAAAATCATCAAAATTATCCATCATAATAGTTTTGTCTATAACAGGAAGGTCTTCTAATTTTATATCAGGAATATCTTTGACTGTTATCCCTTTTGATCTATATAGCTCTTTATAAAAAGATGAATTCTCAAAAACATGGTACAAAAGCTTTTCAAACCTCTTACGCTGTAATAACTCAAGCCCTTTTCTATGAAGCTTTTCAGCTCTTTTTGCATCTATTATACGATAAATTAGATCACCATATTGATATAGTAAGTTTTTTTCAAATAGTGAGTTTATACTATACATTTTTTATATTAACTCCAAACACCTTCAAGTTCGTATCCACAGTACGGACAAATACCTTTTTTATCAAGATGATTAGTGACAAACTGCCCTATATGACCCGTTCTATCTATAACTTTTTTAGAACATTTTGGACAGTATGTAGACTCATGATCCTCATCATCAAAGTTGCCCACATATACATACTTAAGCCCCTCTTCCTGTGCTATCTTATAAGCTCTTAGAAGCGTAGAGCCGGGAGTTCTTGGAACATCAAGCATTTTATACATTGGATGAAAGGCACTAAGATGCCAAGGGATAGAGGGGTCAATATCAGCTAAAAAGCTGGCAATCTCTCTTATCTCTTCATCTGAGTCATTTTTACCTGGAATTAGAAGCGTAGTGACCTCTACCCATATCCCTTTTTCTTTAGCATACTTCACACACTCCAATACAGGCTTCAATCTTGCACCGCATATATCACGGTAAAAATCATCATTGAAACTTTTTATATCTATATTCATACCGTCCAGATACGGCTCTAGTGTATCTATAGCTTTTTTAGTTTCATAACCGCTTGTAACATATATATTTTTCAAACCATGCTCATGTGCAAGCTTTGCCGTATCATATGTATACTCAAAGAACACAACAGGCTCATTGTAGGTATAGGCTATAGAGTCACAGCCGTTTTGTTTTGCCAGTATCACCATATCTCTTGGCATAAGCTCTCTACCCGTTACTTGATGGTTATGCTCTTTTGGATACTGTGATATCTCATGATTTTGACAAAATTTACATGAGAAGTTACACCCTACCGTACCAACAGAAAATGCCCTGCTTTGTGGAAGAAAATGAAACATTGGCTTTTTTTCAACGGGATCTACATTAACAGCAGCTGCTAAACCATAAACTAAAAGTTTAAGCTCACCCTCTATCACTTTTCTTACTCCACATATACCTGTCTGTCCCTCTTCAAGTTTACAGCTTTGTGAACAAGCCAGACACAAAACTTTACCTGAATCTAGTTTTTTACTTAACCATGCTTTGTGATGCATATTCTACCCCTTTAGATTATTTACTATTTTCTAAATTTAAAAGTTCAGATAAACTGTTTATATCATCATTTTGTGTATCTATTGTTTTACTAGAAATAATGATTTTATTCTCATCTACAATTTTAGACTTTTTAAACACCTCTATTAATTGAATCATATCTTCACTATTTTGACCAAATAGCACAATATTGTCATCTCCATATCTAAAAGAGATAATCTCATGGGATCTATCTAAAAGTTCAAGAGAAATAGCTTTCATAACAACAGATAAAACTTGATGATCTTTATAAGCTTTTATTTGCAAGAACACACAATACCTATGCTCTTGTTTATAATCTTTTTGGTTTAAAAGCAGTGCCAAATAATTTTCATTATACAGACCTGTTAAGGAGTCTTTATAAAAATACGCCAACCTTTCAACCTCTATATCTGTTTTAGGGTCTTGATTTATTGTTATATCATTTTGCACATCTTTAAGTACAATCGCAGCACTATCAACTACTTTAGGGCTGAACTGAGTTCCTTTTAGAGATATTAACTCATCTATAGCTTCATCTACATTTTTACGCTTTTTATATATACGAGTACTGGTCATCGCATCAAAGGCATCTGCTACAGCCATAATAGCTGACAAAGGTGGTATATCTTCCCCTTTTAATCCCAAAGGATAGCCTGTACCGTCATAATGTTCATGATGATAATGCATAACATCAGCTAGATCTTTATAAAACTCTATACTTTTTAACATCTCATACCCAACACTAACATGCTCTTGTATCAACTCATATTCCAATGCATTTAATCGTGATGGTTTAAGAAGTACAGAATCCGGCGTAGATATCTTTCCTATATCATGAAGTATAGATGCTTTATAAAGCTTATCTATATCATCTTGTTCATACCCCATCTCTATTGCTATCATTTTAGAATAGTTTGCCACCCTTGCGGTATGTCCTGCCGTATAAGGATCTCTTTGCTCTATCATCTTAACAAATCCCAAAATAGTCTCTTCATAATTTTGCATCATCTTATTGTGAAGATTTACTATCTCATCACGCTGTCTAAAAGAGTTAACAGCAAATCCAATATCACCGCTTAACTCTTCAAGCATAGATATCTCTTCTATCTCAAACCCCTCTTTTCTTGTTGAGAAAACAACTATCACACCAAACACTTCAGATGATGAGTCTTTTTTTAACGGGAAAGAGACCAAAGATGTAAAATCACCACTTTTTGCCCAATCTCTATATGAATCATCAATATCATATGTAACAACATCATTGATAATAACTTCATGGTTTTTCTCTATAGAGTTTTTTACAGGACAATTAGAAAACTTGTCTTTACTTGAACTATCCACTATACTCATAAACTCTTTTGCAAAGCTGTTATCTTTTGAAAAATAGTTTTTAACCAAACTGCCTTTTTCTAACAGCCCTATATAACAAAATTGATAATGGTGCTGCTTAACGAAACGCTCACAAGTTATTTGAAGAAGCTCTTCAAGTGACTCTTGTGTTATAAGATATTGATTTATATCAGATACGGTTGACATTATTGTTCTTAAGTATCTCTCTTTATCCAAATGAGATTCAATCTTTTTTGAGTATTCCAACTCATTTTCCATATTTTTAGCTACTTCATCTTTTACTTTTTGTTCAAGATTTTGATTGAACTCTTTTAACTCTTTGGTTTTATTATCAACCTCTATATTTAGGATCTCTTTTTGATTAATTATCTTGTAGATAAAATAAGCCAACAGCAAAAATATGAAAAACGATATCAATCTTATATAAAAACCACTTTGCAAGGTTTTAGAGATAAATTCATCATTTTCATAAGTTACAAGCCAGGCAATTGTTTGGGATGTTATATTATGTTTAATAGGTAAAAATGAAGCTACAACTACACTCTTTTCATCACTATAATAAAAACTAAATGGTTTATCTCTTAATATATTTCTTCTAATATCATCTCGTTTCTTTTTTAATTTGTCACCTAACTTATTAATACATATGTTAGCAGTGTGTTCTTTTGTCATAGTTAGAAAATAATCATTGCACTCTGCACTTGGCTGATACTTTAATACCATATCATCCCTGTTCCATGATTTAAAATCAAACACATGTTTACTGATTATAAAATGTGTATGGATCTTACTTATAGAAGTTAAACTGTCTTGTAAAACTTCACTTGGAAAGGCTACATCAAGGGCACCTATATAGTTTTTATCCTTATCATATACAGGATATATATTTCTAAAAGCATGTGCGGTTCTTCCAGGTGAAAGTCCTCTGTTTATTTTTTTTATCTCATTTGTATTTTTAAAATCAAAACGGATACTGCCTAGATCATCATTGTATTTACTTGGTTTATGCATCCTAAGAAACACTTTGTTGTCAGGAAATACAAAATGATATTGGAGCACACCTTTTGTTTTCATGATATCATATTTTGTTTTTAACAGATTATAAAGTTGTTCTCTTAAGACTGCTCTTTCTTTTTCATCACTGGTTTTCCAAGCTTTTGAAAAAATATCTACCACATCCTCTTGAATAATAGTTGTTTTATAGATAGCATTTGCAATTAGTTTTTGATGCTCTAAAACTATCTCATAGTGAGTTTTAAGTTTATCCAAGTGACTATCCATTGTTATTTTTATTCTTTCTTCTTGATTGATCTGGGTAGTTATGTAAACAATGGCATTCATACCGATAAATAAAAATGATACTAATAATAAAGCTTTTAATTTATGTGACATATATTACCTTTATATGATTATTTTGTTTCTATTGAATTTAAAATATATCTTGCCATATTGTTTACAGTATCAACTTTTGAATAATCTTTTTCAGGTATCTCTACACCTGTTTTATCGTTCATAGCAGTTAATACCTTTAGAAAATCAAAAGAATCTATCTCTAAAGATTCTTGAATATTATCATCATACTCTATCTCATCCTCTTCAATATCTGGTGCTATATCCAATATCTGTTCAACTATTATCTTTTTTATATCATCTTTATTCATATTAATTCCTTCGGATTTTGTAAAATTTTATCAAGTTTATCTAAAAACTGTGCACCTGTTCTACCATCAGTAGCACGGTGATCACCTGCTATAGTTACTTCCATAACTTTTCGTACACATAGCTTATCATCAATTGCCCAAGGTTTGTCTTTTATCTTTCCCAGACCCACAACTGCAACTTGAGGAGGATATATAACACCAAAAACACTATCTACTCCAAGATCACCAAGATTTGTTATGGTTATGGTCTGTTTTGTTAACTGAGATGATCTTAGTTTACCACCTCTTGCACGAGTTATAAGATCATCCAAACCTTTCATAGTTTCATCTATATCCATCTTTTGTGAATCTAAAAGTGCAGGTGTTATCAAACCTTTTTTTCTTAAAGCTATAGCAATACCTGGATTTATATCTTGGCTTATTATATGCTTATCACTTTTCCAAAAGCCGTTTAGTGCAGGTACACTTTTAAGAACCTCTACAACAGCTTTTATCATAAGTGCAGCAGGGAGTATTCTATTTTTTATATCCCTCTTAGCGTTAAGCTCTTCAAGATACTCTAAAGCAGGTGACATATTTATAGAAGTTGAAAGATAATAGTGGGGTATCTCTTTGTTTGAAAGAGACATTGCTGCAGCTATTGCCTGACGCATAGAATCTGGAGTTGATGAGGACTCCTCTCTCTTTTGTTCTATTTTTGTATCAGCCTTTACCTCAACACTGTTCTCAATATCTTCTAAAGTAAGAGTATTACCTTTTGGTTTTATCGTAGCTATATCTACCCCAAGCTCTTTTGCTCTTTTCTTTGCTGCAGGTGATACTTTAAGACGAACTTTTTTTTCAACAGGCTTAACAACCTCTACTTTAATATCCTCTTCCCCTGTTTCTATCAAAGCAAGGATAGTTCCAACTTCACACTCGGTATCCTCTTGAACTAAAAGCTTTGATATTACACCATCTTCAAAAGCCTCTATCTCTATAACACCTTTGCTTGTCTCAACCTCAGCTATTACTTGACCGTTTTTTACACTGTCACCCTCACCTACTAGCCACTGCATCAAAACGGCACTTTTCATATCAGCCCCAAGGCTTGGCATTAGAAATTCACTCATAGGCTCTCCATAACTTCTCTTACACCATCTACTATATTTTGAGGCTGAACTATAGCTGCATCTTCAAGATGTTTTGCATAAGGCAAAGGCACCTCTTGTGTACAAACTCTTACCATAGGTGCGTCTAGTTCATAAAATGCCTGCTCATTTATCCGTGCCATTATCTCACCGCTTATACTTCCACTTTTCCAGCCGTCATCAACTATAACAACTTTATGTGTTTTTGCTACTGATTCCATTATGGTCTTATCATCAAGTGGTCGTAAACAACGAAGATCTATAAGCTCCACATCTATACCATCCTTTTCTAAAGTTTTTACCGCTTCTAAGGTTTTTGAAACATTTATACCGTATGTTAGTACAGTTATATCACTCCCCTTTTTTTCAATTTTAGCTTTTCCTATTGGAAGTGCTTCACTCTTAGTATCAAGTTCACCTTGTGAATTATATAAAAGTGAGTTCTCAAAGATAAGTACGGGATCTGGATCATTTAGTGCAAGATGAACCATATCATAAGCATCCTGCACCGTTGCAGGAGTCAATACCTTAAGTCCGGGAATATGTGCATACCACCCTTCAAGAGAGTGTGAGTGTTGGGCTCCTAGCTGTTTCCCTCCACCTGTTGCCATTCTTATTGTAAGAGGTACATTAAACTGACCCCCTGACATATGAAGGAGCGTTGCTGCGTTGTTCATGATCTGATCAAGTGCCAAAAGGGAGAAGTTTACGGTCATGATCTCCACAATAGGTCTCATACCGTTTAGTGCAGCTCCTATACCTGCACCTGTAAAGGCAGACTCACTTAAAGGTGTATCTATTATCCTTTTATCACCGTACTTTTCCAAAAGTCCCTGACTTACTGCAAAACATCCACCGTAATGCCCCACATCTTCACCCATCAAAAAGACTCTTTCATCTTTTGCCATAGCATCATCTATAGCACTTCTAACTGCTTCTCTGTATGTTATAGTCTCAGTCATTTTCTTTCCTCCGAATACACAAATCTGTGAAGATCATCAACACTTTCAAAAGTACCGTTTTTTGCAAACTCTACAGACTCTTCTATAGTTTTATCTATATCTTTTTCTATTTGATCTTTATCTATACTGTCCCATACACCTTTATCTTTTAAATAGTGTTCAAACAGAACCAAAGGATCTTTCTCTTTCCAAGATTCAACCTCATCTTTAGTTCTGTAAAGCTGGGCATCAAACATAGAGTGTGCTTTAAATCTATAGGTCAATGCTTCTATAAAAAAAGGACCCTTGCCGTTTTTTATATACTCTACAGCTTCTTTTGAAAGCTCATTTACTTTTACCACATCCATACCGTCAACTTGTGACGACTTTATTTTATATGATGCAGCTTTTTTTGATATATCTGTCTGAGACTCTGAAAGCTCCAGTGCCGTACCCATACCGTACTTATTGTTTTCACATACAAACAATATAGGCAGATTCCAAAGTGCTGCAAGATTTAAAGACTCATGAAACTCCCCTTCAGCAACTGCACCATCCCCAAAGATCACTACGGTAACTCTGTTTTTATTTTGCATCTTATCAGCAAGTGCCATACCAACAGCCATAGGAAGCCCGCCACCAACAATGGCACTTCCACCATAAAATCTTGTCTGGGCATCAAAAAGGTGCATAGAACCACCTCGACCTCTTGAGCATCCCTCCTGCTTACCAAACATCTCTGCCATGATACTATTTGCACTTACACCTCTTGCCAAGGCATGACCGTGTTCTCTATAAGTAGATAGTATGCTGTCATCTTTATCCAAGGCATCCATAAGCCCAACAGC
>JAYEKV010000150.1:0-4428 GCA_034716855.1 Campylobacterota bacterium
GTATTAAGTGCCATGCTGTATCCATGTAGTATTCAATACTTCCTTCAGCCAAACCACTTGAATGTAATCCTGCTATTGGAAGTAGTTCAAAAGTAACTGAAAAAACCAATACACCCAAAAGAGCAAGATAAAAAGATGGAAGTGAAAAACTCAAAAGTGATAGTTGTCCTACAAATCTATCAAATAGTTTATCTTTATTCAAAGCGGCTTTTATACCCAAGTACAGTGAGAGTATAAATATTACAACCATACTTATTATATTTATTGTTAAAGTTATAGGAATACGACTCATTATCTCATCTTTTACCATAGCACCACTACTAAAAGAGATACCAAAGTCTAGCATTGTTATATTTTTCACCCATGACAAAAACTGTATATACAACGGTTTGTCCAGCCCATATACCTCTTTTAGATGCTCCACAGATTCTTTTGTTATATTTGGATTTAGGTCACCGCTTGCAAAAAAACTATTGGGTGCCATATTAATAGCTATAAATGAAATAAGAGAGATGATAAACAACATAGCAAAAAGATAAAATATTTTTTTTAGTATGATAGTTTTCATAATTAACCTTCAATAGCGACAACTGCTATTGCGAATCCTCCATCATGAGTTATACTTAATGAAGAGTTTTTTATATTAAATTTCTTTCGTAATCTTTTTTTGTATTTAATTTTTGGTGCATTGTGCTTATCTTTTGATATTTTTAGATCATGAAAACCACACTCTTTCCCTATCCCTGTACCTATAGCCTTGCTTGCTGCTTCTTTTGCAGCCCAAAAGCCTGCTGCTGTTGATGAATTTTTAACTAATAATATCTCATCATCATTTAAAAATCTTTTCAACGCTTTGTTTCCAAATTTTTCTATAAGTTTGTCTATCCTTGAGATTACAACTATGTCAACACCTATCATATTATACTTTTATCTCTATTGTGAATTTTGCACCATTTTTTGTATTTGTAGTATGTAATTTACCTTTAAGGTTCTCATTTACAATCTTTAACGCCATATGAAGACCAAGACCAGTACCCGGGCTTTGGTGTTTTGTTGTAAAGTAAGGTTCAAATATTTTTTCTATTATATCCTTAGGAATTCCCCCACCGTTATCTTCTATACTTATAGTTAATATATTGTTAGTTTTTGAAACAATTATATTAATCCACTTTTCTTCTTCCACTTTTTTTAATAAAATATCTTGTGCATTATTTATAATGTAAATTAGTACTTTACTTAAACTGCCAAGCGGTAAATTTAATTTTATAGGCTCTGCAACATATATATGACTTTGAAGCTCAATTCCATGTTGTTTTAAACTCATAGTTTGCACATCTATAACATTTTGTACCTCATCTTGTACTATCTGCTCTACTATTTGGGTGTTTTCACTTATCATATCCCTGAAGGTATCTATTGTTTTTGATAAGAACTGTGTACTTTTAACTATACTTCCCATTTTTTTAGGAATATCATCTACATCTAACATATCTAATTCACAATCAAGTTTTAAACTCTCCGCATTTGTAGAGATGGCATTTAAGGGTTGTCTCCAATGATGGGATATATTTTTCATAAGTTCTGCCATAGATGACATTTTGTTTTGCTCTTGTATTATCTTATCTTTTTCACGGCTTTCTTCATTTTTATTCTCTATACTGCTAAACATATCTAAGATTTCAAGATTTATATTTAGTCTGGCATAGAATTCTTCACTATTATAGTTTTTATCTAAAAAGTCATTTGCCCCGTATTTTAAAAGTGTTGCAGATGTTTTACTATCACTTTGTGTAGATACGACAATTATTGACAGTCTATCTTTAGAGTATTTTTTTCTAAGTTCTCTTATTAATTCTAGTCCATTCATCACAGGCATATTATAATCAGTATATACAAGTCTAATATCAGGGTTTTGTTCCAATACCTCAAGAGCTTCTTTACCGTTCATGGCTTTTAAAACATTTAAGTTGTATTTTTCCAAATAGTATGCAGTTTTCTCAAGTGCCACCCTTGAATCATCCACAACTAATACTTGGATATTCTTATTAGCAATGATCTGTTTTACTATACTAGACGCATAATAAAAAGAATATATCCCGTCTTTGATAACATAGTCAACAACATTTGTCTTATTTACCTTGTCTTCCATATTGGATTTACCGCTTAATACTACAATTGGTATGTCCAACTTATTTACCAAATCAACAACCTGTCCATCAGGAGCATCCGGAAGATGAAGATCTAATAGTGCACAATCTATATTTTTATATTTTTTAAGAATAGTTGCTGCATCATGAATACCAAATCCAATAAGACATTTTACATTTGGCATTATCTTTTCTATATAAACCTTAAGACCTTTTGCTATTGTTTTACTATCATCGACTATTAGAACATATTCCATTATAAATTCTCATCCTTTCTATCACTTGCTAAATATCTTTCAAGAATAATTTGAGCGGCTATGCTATCTATCCTACCGTCTCTTTTATGTTTTATCTCACCTTTTGTCATATCTTTTGCTTCTTGGGAGCTTAAGTTCTCATTTTGAAATACAACAACTCCCTCAAATTTTAATAGCTTTACAAAGTGCTCGACTCTAGGCTTCATATCTTCACTAGATTCAGGATATCCAACCACAAGTACATCTATATCCCAATCTTTTAAAAAACTATCTACATCAGAAGCTGCTTGATTTCTGTTTTTTCGTAAGATTGCCTCTTTTGGATTGACAATATTTGACATAAAAGATACGGCACACCCTATCCTTTTAAGTCCTATATCTATACTTGCATATTTTTTTGACATATTAGTCTATAAGCTCATTTGCTACATCAAATCTATTTGCAGTCATAAGATGTACTTTAGGATGAAACTTTTGCACAGACTCCAGTAAGTTCTTACTAAGTTCTATACCTACTTTGTACTCTTCATCTTCACTTATCTTTGAAGCTTTAGTTAAAGCATCAAGCCAATTTTGAGGTACATATATACCAGGAACATGAGCTGAGAGAAACTGTGCCGTTCTTAATTTTGTTATGGGGAATACTCCAAGGATCAATTGTGCATTTGCTCTTTCATCTGAGAAACTGCTTTTTGCATTATCAAAGTACTCTAAAAGTTTTTTTGCATTATCCAAGTCATATACAGGCTGAGTTATAATACCTCTTGTTCTATTCAATATCTTTTTAGACATCTTTTTTTCTAAAGATTTCATATTTTTAGCATATGAATTAATTACAGAGAACGGATATATCTGCTTTGGTGCTGTTTTGAAAGGCTTCCCAGTATAATCCATACCATTATTAAAAGAGTTAATGATCTCTAAAAGCATATTTGAATTTCCTTCAAACACACCTTTTGTATGGGGCTGATCACTCATATGTGCAGGATCTCCCGTAAGTGCCAATACTGCTCTCACATCAAAGTCATTTCCGCCTAAAAGATCACTTTGCAGTGCTATTTTATTTCTGTCTCTCATACTCATCGTAGCAATAACAGGTTTGTTAAATTTATTTTGCAGTTTCACTGCTGCAAACATTGCATTGTATTTTAATTTTGCAAGTGGATTATCTGTAGTACTAAAGCCATCTACTTTTTTATCTAAGTTGTATTGTTCTATCTTTTCAATTATATTATCAAACACAGGCTCATGTGACGGTGTTGTTTCTAATGTGATATATTTATCTTCTTGAAGTTTTTTGATCAATGTTTCAAACATTTAAGTTTTGCCTTTTTTCAAGGAAGTTTGTACTTCTCTTTTAATATAATCGAGTATTATATCAAAAATTAATTTATAATAGGTATTAAAATTAACAATTAATAAAAGACCTACTTATGTTAAAACGGTATTTAATGTTATTGATTTTAGTTACATCTTCATTATTTTCTAATGAATATGAGATCATAGCTGAGAAGTTTTTACAGTTTAAGAATCAAACCAAAACTATAAAGAGTATAGAAGCTCTTAAAAAAGACCAAACAGAGGTAGCTTACCTTTTTAATCTTGAAGGTGGTGGATATATACTAGTACCCTTATCAAAGTCTGTTTCTCCCGTAAAATCATATTCATTTCATAACAATTATGATTCTTTGCCTCCAAAAGTTAAAAAGTTTATAATAAATGAACTTTTTAATTATATTTCTAACAGAACTCTATCAAAAACCATAAATTCAAACATATCTGACAGATGGAATTTTTTAGAAACATTTACACCTACAACTAATAATCGAGTTTTAAAATCATATATTATAGATACAAATCTTCTAACTACATCATGGGAACAAGGATATCCTTATAATAAATACTTCCCTAAAGTAAACGATGAATCTACACTTGCAGGGTGTGTACAAGTTGCATTTGCCCAAGTTATGAAATACCATGCTTGGCCACAAAAAGGGAAAGGTATAGCTACACATCATGCAGAT
>JAYEKV010000151.1:0-36335 GCA_034716855.1 Campylobacterota bacterium
CTTTGGCAGAAAAGCAAGATAAATACATTGAATATATAAGTGATTTTCTAAGTGGTGACTATGAAGAACTTAAAACAAATCTTGAAAAACTTTTAAAAGATTATCAAAGAAAAAGTAAAAGACTTGATAAAATAATAAATCAAAGTGACAAACAGCAAAGAAAGCTTTTAGAGTTAAATGAAGAACTTGACCAATATAAAAACCATCTTGAGGAAAAAGTTGAAAAAGAGATATCTAAAAGAAAAGAGAAAGAGAAGATGCTCTTTCAGCAGTCTAAACTAGCAGCTATGGGTGAGATGATGGATGCAGTTGCACATCAATGGAAACAGCCTATAAATGTTATAAATATGCAAGTTGATATGATGAGTTATGATTTTGAAGATGGATTGGTTAATGAAAAATATATCAATGAATTTCAAGAAAATGTTTTTACTCAGGTAAAACATATGACAAGTACTCTAGATGAGTTTAGAAGTTTCTTTAGACCAAATAAAGAGGCAGAAGAGTTTGATGTGAAAACTATGATAGATAAAGTTTTACTTTTGGTAAAAGATGAGTTTATAAAAAATCAAATACAGATAGTAGTAAATGATAAGAAAAACTTCACACTTACAGGTATAGAAAATGAGTTTAAACATTTGATTATTAATATTATTAATAATGCTAAAGATGCTTTTAATGAAAATAATATAAAAGATAGAGAAATATCTATAAATTTGTTAAGTGATGAAGCTGGTAAAAAAATAGAGATACAAGACAATGCAGGCGGTATTCCTGATCATGTGATCGGTGATATATTTAAAGCTAATGTTACTACAAAAGAAGATGGCAAGGGTACTGGAATAGGTCTTTATATGAGTTCTCAAATAGCTGTAAAGCACAATGGTGAACTAAGTGTAGTTAATGATAATGGCGGTGCCAAGTTTATCTTTAAACTTAATTTATAAGAAATATTAAGAGTTTTAAGTGTGTGATTATAGTAAATTAAAAATACTTTATGTTGAAGATGAAAAGAGTATAGTAGCTTTTGTAAAGATACTTTTTAAAAAAAACAATATCTCAAATGTTGTATATGCTTACGATGGTGCGGAAGCATTAGAGTATTATAAAAAAGAAAATTTTGATATTGTAATGACTGATATTATGATGCCAAAAATGGATGGCTATGAATTAATAACAAATATAAGAAAAATAAATTCAAAGCAGATATTTACAATAATAACCGGTCAAGAAAAAACAGAAGACCTTATAAAAGCCATAAAAACAAGGGCTAACTTTTTTATCCAGAAACCTATTTTGCCAAAAGAGTTTCAAGATGTGCTAAAAGACAGTATTGATCTTGCCTGTCAAAAAAATTCTTTAGATTATTCAAATATGGTATTAAGTCAATACAAAGATGCTATGGATAGTACAACTATCCTTTCTAAAACTGATAAGGAAGGGTTTATCACCTATGTAAATGACAAATTTATAGAGATATCAGGATTTGGTGAAGATGAACTTATTGGACAAAATCACAATATAGTACGAGACCAAGACCTACCAAAAGAGATATTTGAAGATCTTTGGAAAACTATAAAAATAAACAAAAATGGCATGGTATAGTATCAAATAAAAGAAAAGACGGTACAAAATATATCGTCGATGTTACGGTTGTACCAATACTAGATAATGAAGGTGAGATAAAAGAGTATATAGGTATACGACATGATGTGACAGAATTAAAAAGAATTAAAGATGAGATTGAAGCTATACACAAACATACTAGAGATAGTATTGAGTATGCATCTTTGATACAGCATTCACTTATACCAAAGAATGATATCTTTAAAAAATACTTTAGCAACTACTTAGCTATATGGCATCCTAAGGATATAGTTGGTGGGGATATATATCTTTTTGAAGAACTTAGAAATGATGATGAGTGTATGCTTATGGTTATAGATTGTACTGGGCATGGAGTTCCAAGTGCATTTGTGACAATGATAGTTAAATCTATTGAGAGGCAGATCGTTGCAACTATCATAAATAGAGATGAAGTTGTAAGTCCAGCTAAGATATTAAGTATATTTAACAAAAGTATGAAACACCTGTTAAAGCAGGAAGAAGATGATGCAATAGCAAATGCAGGTTTTGACGGTGGTATACTTTATTATAATAAAAAAGACAAACAGATAAAGTATGCAGGTGCTAATACTCCATTGTTTTATCTGGATGAAAACAATGAGTACCAAACAATAAAAGGAAGTCGTCACTCTGTTGGGTACAAAGCATCTGATCCAAACTATGAATTTAAAGAGGATATCATAGATGTTAAAGAGGGGATGCAGTTCTATCTTACAACTGACGGTTATCTGGATCAAAACGGTGGAGTAAAAGGTTTTCCATTTGGAAAAAAGCGATTTAAGGCGATAGTGGAAGAGTATCATGAGGAATCATTTGCAGATCAGCAGGAAGTTTTTTTGGAAGAACTTCATGAATATCAAGGTGATGAAGATAGAAACGATGATATAACTTTAATTGCTTTAAAGATATAATAATAGAATTGTAAAGGGGAGAATAATTTGAGATTTTTAGTTGCAGATGATTCAAGATTATCAAGAAAAAAACTATCAATGTTGATAGAAGAGTTGGGGCATGAGGTAGTTGCACAGGCTGAAGACGGTGCAGTAGCAATAGAGATGTATAAAGAGCATAAGCCTGACTATATCACTATGGACCTAGAGATGCCAAATATGAAAGGTGATGAATCTTCAAAGCATATTTTAGAGATGGATAAAGATGTAAACATTATATTGATCACTTCAATTGTTGATAAAAAAGAGCTTGTAAATGTTATAAAATTAGGTGTAAAGAAAGTTATGCAAAAGCCAGTAACAGAAGAAAAACTAAGACTGGCAATAGAAGAGTTACAACAAAGGTAATATCATGAATATCAATAAAATACAAGAGTTTGTAGAAGAGGACGGTATAGTATTTTTAAGTTACGGTGGTTTTTTAAGTCAAGAGTTGATCTCTGCAATGACTGAAGCTTTGGAAAAAGAAGCAGAGCACAATGATATAAGTATGGGTACATCAAATAATATCTTTACAATTTTTATTGAATTGACACAAAATATGATGAACTACTCTAAATCAAGAAGAGAAGACTGTGATGACTTAGATCCTACAGGACTTGTTGTGGTCTCAAGAGAAGATGATGGTATATATGCAATTCATAGTAGAAATGTTATATCTAATGAAGATAAAGAAAAGATTGAGCCAAAACTTAAAGAGATAAAAACTCTTGATAAAGACGGTTTGAAAAAAAGATATAGAGAACTAAGAAGAAGCGGAAGAGATACACATGAAAAAGGTGGAGGTATAGGTTTCTACGAAATAGCTAAAAGATGTGATGATTTTGAGTACGACTTTCAAGAGATCAATAACAGCAAACTATTTTTTTATGTAAAAACTACTATACAAATGAAACAAAAGGAGAAGCAGTAAGTGGAAAACTTAATAATAAAAGCAACAAAATATACACCTGAAATATCTTTAGATGCAAATGGTACAATAACAATGATAGGAAAATCATATCCTGAAAATACATTTGAATTTTATGAACCTGTAATGAATTGGATGAAAGACTACTTTGAGTCAGCTGCATCTCAAACGACGATAAATATGGAGATAACATATTTCAATTCGAGCAGTTCAAAGCTTTTCTTTGATTTTTTTGATCTGGTTGAAGAGAATAATGATGATCATGAAATTATCGTGAACTGGATATTTGATGAGGAGAATGAATCTGCAGAAGAAGCCGGTGAAGATTTTAAAGAGGATTTTGAAGATCTAACAATCAACCTTGTAACTAAGGATTAAATATATTCTTATGAGTGATTTACAAATAGAATAAAGTACAAAAGAGAAGAAAACTGTTAAGTCAAATACAGACAATAAACTTGTGGGTGAGGCTGAGGATCTTAAAAAAACTTTTTCTAATACAGTAGATAAACTTATAAAAGATATAAAGCGACAAGAGAAGATCATGATTCGGTCTGATAAAAGACAGCGTCAAGAGTATGATGAACTTCAACATAGACTAGAAGAGGTTCAAAAACTTCAACTTGCTCAAAAAGAGTTGATGGATTCATTTATCAAGCTTATGGCAGGTGCCATTGATGCCAAGTCAAAATATACAGGTAATCACTGTAGCCGAGTACCTGAGATAACTATGATGATTGCACAAAAAGCCAGTGAATATGATGTAGGTATTTTCAAAGAGTTTAAGATCAAATCTGATGAAGAGTACCGAGAGTTAGAGATAGCATCTTGGCTTCATGATTGCGGTAAGGTTATAACTCCTGAATATGTTGTAGATAAAGCAACAAAACTTGAAACAATATATAACAGAATCCACGAGATAAGAACAAGATTTGAAGTGATTCACAGAGACCTTACAATAGAAGCATTAAACAAAAAGCTTGCAGGTTCAGATGCAAAAGAAGTTGACAGCTGGCTTGAAAAGGAACATAATAAACTTTTAGAAGAGTTTGAATTTGTAGCAAAGTCAAATGTAGGTTCGGAGTTTATGAGTGATGATGATCAAGATAGAATATCAATAATTGCTAAAAAAACTTGGACAAGAAATTTTGATGATACTTTAGGTTTGGCTCATGAAGAGAAAAAAAGAGTATTAAAAGAGCAAAGTGTTACACCTTCAATTGAAACTCTTTTAAGTGATAAAGCAAGACATATTATCCCAAGAGAGCATAGAGACTTAGAAGAATATAAAGAGAAAGGATTCAAAACCCCAATTCCTGACGATCTTTATAATCTTGGTGAAATATACAATCTTAATATAACACGAGGTACTTTAACACAAGAGGAGAGATTTAAGATCATGGAACATGCCATGATGACTATTAAGATGCTTGAAACTCTGCCATTTACTGATACTCTTAAAAATGTACCTCTTTATGCCGGTGCTCACCATGAAACACTAATAGGTACCGGGTATCCAAGAAAGTTAACAATAGATGATATGCCTATCCCTGCAAGGATAATGGCACTTGCCGATGTATTTGAAGCACTAACAGCTCATGACAGACCATATAAAGAACCTAAAACGCTTTCTGAATCTATTAAGATATTAAGCTTTATGGTTAAAGATCAGCATTTAGATAAAGATATATTTGAATTGTTTTTAAAAACAGGTATTTATAAAGAGTATGCAGCTAACTATCTTCAAGAAGATCAGTTGGATGAAGTAGATATAAATAAATTTTTATCTTAAAGTAGATACTTTACTATGTTTTTGCTACATTTTTTATTTATAGTATCATATAAAATAAAAAAGGTGTGATATGTCTAAGTTTTCAAAAGTAAATGCTAAAGATATCTGTGTATTGTATGTTGAAGATGATGAATTTATCATGAAACATTTAAAACTTTCTTTTGAAAAGATTTTTAAGAAACTCTATACTGCACATGACGGTCAAGAGGGGCTGGAGTTATACCGTAAACACCGAGATGAAATAAATATGGTAGTATCTGATATAAGAATGCCAAATTTAAATGGTATTGAGATGTGTTATGAAATCCGCCGTATAGATTTTGATATGCCTATTATTTTTACTACGGCATATTCTGATAAAGAGTTTCTTCTGGATGCTATTGAAATTGGTGTAAGTGGATATGTTATAAAACCTTTTAATCTAATTGACTTGATAACAAAAATAAAAGATGTATATTATCCTATCTATCAACATAAAAAAACACAAGAGCATGAAAGAAAACTATTAGAACAATCAAAACTTGCTTCAATGGGAGAGATGATAGGTAATATAGCCCATCAATGGAGACAGCCTTTGGCAGGTATATCAGCCGCAGTGATGAATATAGAACATAAGGTATCTATCTGGCAGAATAAGAATGAATCAAATCATGAACTTGATAAACTTTTTAAAACTATAGAGGATAAGCATAATAGAATAAATAATTATACTCATCATTTGTCAGATACTATTGATATCTTTAGGAATTTTATTAAAGAAGATAAAGAATTAAAGAGTGTAATAATTCAAGATGTGATTGATGAGTCACTTTATCTCATGGAAGCAACACTGCATAGTACTTATATAAAACTTGATAATAATGTTAAAAATAAAGAAACCGTTTATATTAGAACAATAAAAAGTGAACTTGCACAGGTTATTATGAATATAATCTATAATGCAAAAGATGCAATAGGTCAAAACAATATTAAAGAACCATGGATAAAAATAGATCTTGAAATAACAGATGATAAAGTGATAATAACTATAGAGGATAATGCAGGGGGTATTCCAGAAAATGTGATGCCTAAGATATTCGATCCATACTTTACCACCAAACATCAGTCTCAAGGTACAGGGCTTGGACTTCATATGGGGTACAAAATAGTTGTTGATAGTTTAAAAGGTGACCTATATGTTAAAAATACACAAAACGGTGCTAAGTTTTTTATTGAACTTATTAAATAGCTAGAGTTAGAATCTATTTAAATCAACAAAGTATTAACTATAATATAATTCATCACTTTGCCAAAAAGTTCATACGCAACAGTATTTATAGATCAGTATATTTAAAAATTAAATGAATTTGTCAACTTAAGGTTAAAAAAGACTGTTATATAAAATTATAATTTTATAGTAATAAAAAATATAACATTTAAATTCTAATATATAAGTTTGTTTGTAGAGATTTTAAAATATTTTAATAAATTAATAAAACTTATGATACAAAAAATAATAAATACCTCTTTCCCTTTTAAAATAACTATAAAAAAGATTATTGAAATAAGCTTTTATTTCATTTTTTATATAAAGATTTATTTGATATAATCCATAGAACATATTAAAAAATTGGAAAAACTATGGTGAAACTTTATTTTATAATTTTTATTTTTTTAAGCAGTATCTTATCTGCTTTTGTTTCAACTAAAAAAGAAAGAGTTAGATAAAAATGTATAACAAGCAATTATTAAATAACAAAATAGCAAAAGCTATAGAGATTACAAAAAATATTAAGAACAGTATTGATAAGATTCCAAAAGTAGATAAACTGCTATATCTTTCCCCTGAACAAACAGGGAGATTAGATGTAGATGTTGACTATCGAAGTGATTTTTATACTTTGGGTATCATGCTGTTTAATCTTTTTACAGATAAATTCCCTTTCCAAAATGATGATGAGATGCAGCTTATCTATTCACATATTGCTGTACCGCCTGTTAGTATAAACTCTATTGATAGTACATTGCCTAAGGCTTTATCTGATTTAGTTGATAAGCTGCTAAGTAAAACAAAAGATGAAAGGTATCAAACCTTAGAGGGGATTGTATTTGATCTTGAACAGATTTCTTTGGGTGTGGATGATAGTTTTTCCATAGCTTCCCATGATATCTCTAATACATTAAGTGTATCAAATAAGATCTATGGAAGAGATATACAATCTAAAAAAATAATAGAGACAATCCAAACAAATAAAAAAGAGCTGATAATAGTTAGCGGATACTCAGGTGTAGGAAAATCTACACTTATTGATCTAGTGAAGAAACAGATCGATGATGAAAATATATTTTTTGGTATAGAGAAATTTGAACAGCAAAAGCATACACAATCATACAATGTGATCTTTCAAGCAATCTCAAAATATATAAAAGTTATTCTTTTGGAAAGTGAAGAGCTAATAGAGCAATTAAGAGATAGAATATTAGATGAACTTGGTGAAAATGTAGGGCTTATGATAGATGTTATCCCTCCGTTAAAACTTATTATAGATTCAAAAGAGCAGCTTAACACTTTACAGCCAAATGAAGCTCAAAGCAGATTTAATATAACTTTTTTAAAGTTTATCAATATTGTAAGTTCAATTTTTAAACATATTGTGTTGGTTATAGATGATATGCAGTGGTGTGATATATCTACAATTAAACTTATAGAACTTATTTTAAATGATACAAGTATTAATGATTTTAGTTTTATCCTTACATATAGAGATAATGAAGTTAAAAACACCCATCCATTTTCTATCATGCTTCATCAATATGAGAATAATGATAACTTCTTAAAACTTTCACTAGAACCTTTAGAGATTTATGATATAAAACAGATGCTGCAAGACACCTTTAGTAGCAACGATAGCTCTTTAGAGCTATTTAGTTCAATACTTAAAGAGAAAACTTTAGGTAATCCTTTTTTTATAAAAACATTTTTATTGAACCTTTATGATGAAAATATAATCTCTTATGATCTTAAAGATTTAAAATGGGTATGGGATCTGGAGAAGATAAGAAAGATAGATGTTAGTACAAATATAGTTCACAGCGTAACAAAAAAGATCGATACAATATCGCAAGAGTTAAAAAATATTTTGGTATATGCTTCACTTTTAGGAAATAGTTTTAATATAAAAAATTTGAGCAGTATTTTAAATGAAGATCTTGACAAACTTATATTTTTAGTTAACAGTGCAAAAGAGTTTGTTATAAATACGCAAGCGTTAGACTATAAGTTTATCCATGATAAGGTACAAGAGGCATTTAGTTCTTATTTAAGTGCTGATGAAAAAACAGCATTTCACCTTAAAATAGGAAACTACTTTTTAAATAATAAAGAGCATAAAAATATCTTCATTGTGGCAAATCATCTAAATATTGCTTCAGATTTAATAGTTGATAAAAAAGAGAAAGAAAAGCTTATTGAACTAAATAAAAAATGTGCAAAAAGATCTATAGCTTCAAACAGTTATTCAAATGCAATATTTTATCTAAACAGTGCAATAAAGATACAAGAGGATAATAAGTGGGAAAATCAGTATGAAACCTCAATAGAGTTAGCAACACTGCTTACTGAGGTTTATTATCTGAATTTAGAGTTTGAAAAAGCAAAAGAGTTGTTTGATGATACTTTCAAAAATGCAAAAACGATCAATGATAAAATAAAGATCATACAAATAGAGATATTTTCACTTATTGCTCAAAACAGGTCAAAAGAGGCACTGAATCTAGGACTGGATATATTAAGCAAGTATGGTATAGAGCTACCTGAAGATGATGATTTTAGTACATACTATCCAAAACTTTTTGAACTATATGATCCAAAAGATGTAAACTCTTTAAAACAACTGCCTAAAATGGAAGATAAAGAAAAATTAAATATTATCGATATTTTAAATTCAATAATGGCACCTGCATATTTAAATGCTCCGCCACTTTATCCTAAGATCTGTTATGTGGCAATAGATATGTGTATACGGTACGGAAACTCAGCAGCATCTACAAATGTTTATGCTGTTCATGCTCTACTATTGAGTGCTTTTTTCAACGAGTTCAAGCAGGCAAAAGATTTTGCCAAGTTAGCTCAAGAGCTAATTGATATATATGATGCAAAAGCTTATATAGCAAAAGTAAATATGATAGCAAATGCCTGTGTATACCACTGGAGTAGTGATCTTGATACAACACTACAGCCTTTAAAGGATACGGTTATTTTGGGTATAGATGTGGGTGATTTTGAGTATGCTTGTTACAATCAGATGTACTATACAATGTATGCACTGTTTGGCGGCAAAGAGATAGGTCAATTAAAAAAAGAGTTTGACGAGCAGGTAAAATTGATGGAGAATCTGCGACAGTCTTACCAGCTTATCTATAGTACAGTATGGCAGCAGCTTCTTGAAAATCTAACTATCCACAAAGATGAACCTTGTTTGCTGGAGGGAAAATACTTTAGTGAAGAGAAAACCTTAGAGTCTTTAAAAGAAAGTAACAGTTTCTCTATTCTTTATAGTATATATTATTCAAAAGCACTTTTGGCACTTAGTTTTGAAAACTTTGAAGAGGCATATACCCATATAAAAGAAGCGAAGAATTACCATATAGGGGTTGCAAGTCTTTATCAATACGGGGAGTTTTATTTTTATGAAGCGATCATAGAGTATAGATATTTTAAACTTTATAAAAAAACTCATAAAAAAGAGTTAATAGAACTACTTAAAGCTTCAATAGAGTATTATGAGCTTTTATGCAAAACAGCAAAAAACAATAATGAACATAAAAAAGATACACTAACGGCTTTACTTTTAGAACTAAAGGATGATCCAAACAGCTGGAGATATTTTAAAAGTGCTTATAGTAAAGCAGCAAAATATCGGTTTGTAAATATTGAATCGATTATATACATATATGCTTATTATTATTGGCAAGAGCAAGATATGGAAGAGTTCTCAAATCTTTATCTTAAAAAAAGTTATGAGAGCTATTCAAAGTGGGGTGCAACAGCTGTTTGTAAATATCTAAAGCATAACTATGCAATAGGCAGTAAAGCAACAGGTGTTTCAACATTTAATACAGATAATTTTGACCTAAAGTCTATTTTAAAAGCATCGCATACATTATCTCAAGAGTTATCGGTAGATCAACTTATTAAAAAAATCATGAATATTATCATAGAAAATTCTGCTTCCCAAACAGGATATCTGTTTTTTGAATTAGATGGGGAGTTAAAACTTCTTGCCGGATTTAAAGATAAAAAGTTTATGAGAGATATCAATAACAGCTCACTTCCTATAAATCTTATAAATTATGTAAGAAGAACCAAAGAAGATATCATATATTCAGTTCAAAATAAAGATGATCTAATAAGTGCCGATAAGTATATTATAAAGAATCAACCAAAATCTATTTTTGCAACAAATATACTATATCAAGGTGGTTTTAGAGGGGTATTATATATAGAAAATTATGATATACCAAATCTATATACAAAAGATAAGATTGAAGTATTGGAGCTTCTAATAAATCAAGCTTCAATATCGATGGAAAATGCTCAACTTTTCAATCAGATAAATACTTTAAATAAAACTCTAGAAGATAAGATACTTCAAAGAACAAAAGAGTTAGAACTATCTAAACAAAAAGCAGAAACTGCAACAAAAGCAAAGTCGGAGTTTTTAGCAAATATGTCCCATGAGATAAGAACACCAATGAATGGGATAATAGGTATGTCACACCTTGCATTGCAAACTAATTTGGAACAAAAACAAAGAAACTATATACAAAAAATTGACAGTAGTGCTAAAAACCTACTTGGTATTATCAATGATATATTAGATTTCTCTAAAATAGAAGCTGGAAAGCTAAGTATTGAAAAAGTTAAGTTTGATATGTTTGATGTGATAGATAGTGCTATAAATCTTATAGAGTTGAAAGCTCATGAAAAAAATCTTGAGATTATTGTAAGTTACGGTGCTCATATCCCAAAATATTTTTACGGTGACCCATTAAGGCTATCTCAGATAATTACAAATCTTTTAAGTAATGCTGTAAAGTTCACACAAGAGGGGGAGATAGGTATCTATATCTCTAAAGTTGAAGATGACAGATTTAGATTTGAGGTAAAAGATACAGGTATGGGACTAACTGCTGAACATCAAAGAATATTGTTTGAGTCGTTTAATCAAGCAGATGGAAGTACCACAAGAAAATATGGTGGAACAGGGCTTGGCTTATCTATATCAAAACAGCTTGTTGAACTTATGTATGGAACAATAAGTGTAGAGTCAACATATAGTGAAGGTAGTAACTTTATTTTTGAGATTAACTTGGAAGAGATAAAAACACAAAAGAAAATTTATACACAATTTAGTGATAAAAAGATACTGGTTGTAGATGATAATAAAACATGGCATGAGATACTTCATATGTTATTGTCAAATTTTGGACTAAGTATAGATGTAGCTTTTAGTGGTCAGGAAGCTATAAAACTAGTTGATAAATGTAATAGTGATTATGATGTTATTCTTATGGATTGGAATATGCCTGAACTTGACGGCATAGAAACTACAAAAATAATAAATCAAGAGTGTAAATTTAAAAAACCTCCAACTGTTATAATGGTAAGTGCATTTAGACAAGAGAGCATTGTAAATATGGCAAAAGAGGTGGGTATAGATCTATTTTTACAAAAGCCGGTGAATCCATCGGTGTTAAATGATATTTTAACTGATCTGTTCAAAGGTGAACTAAAAGAGAATTATATTGATACAGCAAGGAAAAGATATAATAAAATAGATATAACACTGTTAAACAATTCAAATATCTTGTTTGTGGAAGATAACCTAATAAATCAAGAGATAGTTTTAGGACTTTTAGAAAACAGCGGTATAAATATTGATATAGCCTCAAACGGTAAAGAGGCAGTTGAGTTATTTGAAAAGAATAAAGAGTTATATGATCTGATACTTATGGATATACAGATGCCTGTAATGGATGGGTATGAAGCTACTAAGATCATAAGAGAACAAGATAGTGATATACCAATCATAGCTCTAACTGCAAATGCTATGAAAGAGGATGTTGAAAAAACTAGATCAGTAGGTATGGATCACCATTTAAATAAACCAATAGTAGTAGAAAAGTTATATGAGACTTTATTAAAATATATCTCTAGTAAAGGTTCTAATGTAAGTATTAAAAATAAAGAAGAGATAATAAGTATCCCAAATCTCAAAAATATAGATACAGCTTTAGGACTGTCACACCTTGCAAATAATAAAAAACTATTTCTAAAAATTGTAAATGATTTTTATCAAGACTATAAAGATATAGATTTTGAAATTTTGGATGATAATGAATATAAACGAAGTTTACACACTTTAAAAGGTTTAAGTGCCAATATTGGTGCAATATCACTATCTAATATGGTAAAAGAGATTGAAGAGAGTAATGATAAAACACAATTACCAAACTTAAGCAAAGAGTTAAATAAAGTATTAGATGAGTTAAAAGAGAAATTGAATCTTTCAAATAAAACAACTGATAAGGAGCTTTTAACACTAAATATTGATCTAAGATACGAATTTTTTAAAAATTTAAAATCTGCTGTGGAGTCAAAACGATTAAAAAGGTGTGAACCTATAATAGAACAGATGGAGCAATATAAATTGTCACATGAAGATAATGAAAAATTTCAAAAAATAAAAAAGCACATAGACGAGTTTGAATTTAAAGAAGCGATAAAAATATTGGAGAATAAATAAAATGGAAACCATACTTATAGTAGATGATACTAAATCAAATATAAATATATTAATAGAGCTTTTAAGTGATGATTATGATATATTAGCATGCCGTGACGGTCAAACTGCAATAGAGATGGCACAAGAGGATAAGCCTGATCTTATACTTTTAGATATTATGATGCCTGAGATGGACGGCTTTGAAGTGTGCGAAAAATTAAAAGAGGATCCAACTACAAAAGAGATACCTATTATATTTATAACTGCAATGAGTGATGAAGATAGTATAGAAAAAGCTTATGACTTTGGAGGAAGTGACTATGTTACAAAGCCATTTAGACCAAAAGAGCTTAAAGCAAGGGTAAAAAGGGAATTACAAGTTGTGTCTTTGCAAAAGGAGTTAAAAAATTTAGCTTCAACGGATTCTATGACAAAGTTATATAACAGAAGATATTTTTCACAGGTTTCAAGTCATATATTTGATCTTGCTAAAAGAGATTCTCAAAGATTGTCTTTAATAATGATGGATATTGATAAGTTTAAAACTATCAATGATACATACGGACATGCAGTAGGGGATGAGGTGATAATACAAACTGCTGAGATTTTAAAACAACATCAGCGAAAAAGTGATATTATATGTAGATTTGGAGGGGAAGAGTTTGTTATACTACTTCCTGAGACAGATACTAACGGTGCAAGTATTGTAGCCCAAAAGATAAGACAAGTTATAGAATCAACTAGTATAAAAGTAGATAATAATATAAATTTGAATTATACTATGAGTCTTGGTGTTACACAGGTATTTTTAAATGAAGATAAAGATATAGAAAAAGCACTGCTTAGGGCAGATGAAGCATTATATAAAGCAAAAGACAATGGAAGAAACTGTGTGGTTTCATTATAGTTTTTAAGGAAGTTTTATAAATTAACAAAGTATTAACTATAATATAATATAATTCTCCATGACTAATGAAAATCAAGAAAAAAGTTTAATAAAAAAATTCGCACCTATATTAACTGTAGGAGTTATAGTATCAATAATTATTTTACTATTTTTATCTATATCCACAACTCAAAATATGACAGTAGTTCATACGGGAAATATTGATAAAAAACCTGTAAATATAATACTTGGAAAGTTTCAAGACAGTGACTGTGGTATGGTAATTGATGATATAACATACGCATCGCAAGTTGTAGCAAAAGATGGTAAAACATGGTTCTTCCATGACCACGGCGGTATGGTAAACTGGATAAAGAATAAACCTTTTAAAAATAGTGCTGTTATCTGGGTGATGACAAAAGATACAAAAAAGTATATAGATGGAAGAGATGCCTGGTACAGTAGAACAGACAACACTCCAATGTTCTATGGTTTTGGAGCGTATGAAAATAAAACAGAAAAACTCATAGATTATGATACTATGTTTTTGCATATGGTTCGAGGGGAACATCTTGGCAATCCTAAGATCAAAAAAATGTTATTAGAGGATAAATAGTGGAAACCATTGATATAGTATCTATAATAACCATCGCTTTTTTAGGATCATTCGGTCACTGTATCGGTATGTGTGGCGGGATCGTTATAGCATATAGCAGTACAAAAGTACAGCAGCAGTGGAGTAAGGCTCAACAGTCTTTTGCTCATATATTGTATTCGCTAGGAAGGGTTCTTACTTATGCTATTTTAGGAGCTATATTTGGATATTTAGGTGGTGTTGCTACTTTTTCAAATACTGCAAATGGTATACTTTGGCTGGTAGCCGGTAGTGCCATGCTTTTAACGGGGCTTTCACTTTTGGGGAAAATTAAGTTTTTGACTATCATTGAGCATTCTGTATCAAAATCAAACTGGTATAGTACAACTTTTAAGTCACTTTTATCAAGCCAGACTTTCCTAAGTTTCTTCTTGCTTGGGATGCTTAATGGTCTGCTTCCTTGTGGGTTTGTATACTTTTTTGCAATAACAGCTGCTAGTACTGCTGATCCTTTCTGGGGTGCATTGGTTATGGTGATATTTGGGCTTAGTACCATACCTGCACTTTTCTCACTTGGCTTTTTTGTGGGACTGTTTAAACAAAGCGGTCTGAGAGGTATTATGATAAAATTAGCAGCTATCTCTGTTATACTTTACGGATTGTACACTATTTATAATGGGTATGACTATCTGGTAACTCCTGACAGAACTCTACTGGAGTGTCACTAAAACCTTAGGATGTTTTATAACACTGCACTTATACAGATAATATTATCTATACTTCTTATATTTGTCTCTTGGGAGATCATAAGATATATAGATAATTATCTTTTTTTTAAAGAGTTGAAGAAAAAAGTATTTCCAACACATTATCTAAAGGTGCTTCAAACTATCCCTTACTATAAACTTTTAGATGAAAAAACGAAACTAAAACTTCAATACAAGATGCTTTTGTTTATAGAAACAAAAGAGTTCATAGGGATAAAAAAAGATGTAAGTTATGAGATGAAAGTTATCATAGCTTTTTATGCCTGCTTGATGATAGTAAATAAGCAGACAGATGAGTATGATAATCTAAATACAATATATGTTTATCCCTATGAGTATGTGATAGATGAGATCAAAAGCTATGACGGGATATATACAAAACAAAAGGCCGTTATCCAAGGACAAAGTACGGGTGGAGTTGTGTTTTTATCTTGGCATGATGCTAAAAAACAAAGCTTTACATTTAAAAATCACAATGTTATAATACATGAATTTGCCCATGAACTTGACTTTGAAGACGGTGTGGCTGACGGTGTGCCTATACTTGAAAAAGGCAATTATAAGGCATTTGGAAATGTTATGTTTCATGCCTTTAAAAAACTAAATGCAAAAACTGTAGCAAACAGATTTTTAGGTAAATACAAGATATTTGGAAACTACGGAGGAACAAATGAGGCTGAGTTTTTTGCAGTTTCAAGTGAGCTTTTCTTTGAAAAACCAAAAAGTTTAAAAGATAGTTTTCCTGATGTTTATGCACAGCTTAAAAGTTTTTATAATATAGATACATATAAATTATTTGAAAAAAAGGATCATAAAGATGTTTAATAAAAAAGGATTATTGAGTTTTTTAATTGTTTGTTTGGTGTCAAGTTTTGTTTGGGCAAAAGATGAAGTTTATCTTCTGCCAAATGATTCAAAAAAATTCTACAAAGAGTTGAAAAATAATATAAAAGATGCTAACAGTGTGATAGATATAGCTGTTTATAATTTTGAATATAAAAAAGTAGCTAAACTTTTAAGAAAAGCTGCAAAAAAAGGTGTGCAGATAAATATAGTGTTTGATAAAGCTAAGTTAAAAAAAGATGATACTATTTATAGTAACATCTGTGATAAAAAAAATATAAACTGTGTAATCAAAAAAAAGGGTAAACAGCATGTTAAACTCATCATCATAGATAACACAACTGCTATACTTGGAAGTTTGAATTTAACTGAAGAATCATTTAAAGAAAACAATGAGTTGATATATATAACTGACCGTCAAGAAGTTCTAAAGCAACTTAATAGCAGTTTTGATGTATTATTCAAATAAAACTATAATGAAAAAGGGAAAATAATAATATGTTAGAATTAGCAATAGGGGCATACTGTTTATACTTTTTAGTAAACTTTTATACATCATTTATGCAAATAGATTATGTAAAAAAAGCAAAACAGCAAAATGCCGTGATACTTACACCTGCAAAATTTACAGTAGCTGGAAACTATGCCGTAGAGTCACAAAAATTAAATCTTGGATCGATTCTTTATGAGTTTGTGGTATTTTTTATCTGGATAGGTTTTGGGCTTGGTCTTTTAGATACTCTTACCTCTTCATATGAAGGATGGATAAAAGCTGTAATATTTATAGACCTTTTTATAATTATCAACTGGATACTTGGTCTCCCTTTTGAACTTTATACAACTTTCAAACTAGATAAAAAGTACGGTTTTTCAAATATGACAAAAGAGCTTTATATAAAAGACACTATAAAAAGCGGTATATTGTTTTTGGTGTTTGGTAGTGTGGTAATTGCAGCACTGGCATGGATAATTGAGTCTTTCCCGTCATGGTGGGTATATGGATTTACTTTTATTTTTGCTGTTATAATTTTGATAAATATGCTTTATCCAGTAATAAGAGATAAGATGTTTGACAAGTTTAGTCCATTAGAAGATAAAGAATTAGAACAAAAGATAAACAAACTTTTAGAGCAGGTTGGTTTTAAAAGCAGCGGTGTGTTTAGTGTAGATGCATCTAAAAGAGACAACAGACTAAATGCTTACTTTGGAGGTCTGGGAAGTACAAAAAGGGTTGTTCTTTTTGATACACTTGTGGAAAAACTCACTCATGATGAACTTTTGGCAGTTCTAGGACATGAGCTTGGGCATTTTAAAAACGGAGATATACTTAAAAATATAGGTATCATGGGTGTGGTTATGTTTGTATTCTTTGCAATATTCGGTAACCTTCCTGATGAACTTTTTCTAGGACTTGGGCTTAATAACGAGCCTTATGCTATCATAGCTGTATTTTTGATGTTTAGTCCTATACTTTCATTTTTCCTTATGCCTTTGATCTCTGCTATGAGCAGACACAATGAGTATGCGGCAGATGAGTTTGGAAGTGATCTAGCATCTAAAGAGGACTTGGTAAGTGCATTACTTAAACTTGCAAATGAAAACAAGTCTTTCCCTTTGTCTCATCCTATCTATATATTCTTCCACTATTCACATCCACCTTTAGTTGAAAGACTTAAAGAGTTAGGTTATACGGGAGCTGGAATAGGGCAGGTTGATGAAGGGGAAGCTTTAAAGGAGAAGTGTGATGTTGATTGATTATGAAAATTTAGAATCACCAAGTATCTATAAGCTAATGTCACAAACAGTGATACCAAGACCAATTGCTTGGATAGTTACAGAAGCTGACGGTATAGTAAATATTGCACCTTTTAGTTATTTTACACCTTTATCTTCAACTCCACCTGCTGTTGTGGTTTCAATCGGTCATAAAGCAGACGGTGAGCCAAAAGATACACTGCATAATATAACAACTACAAAAAAAGCGGTTATATGTTTTGTAGATGAAGATAAGCTTGAAAAGATGCATTTTAGTTCAAAGCCGTTACCGAAGCTAACAAGTGAGGCAAAAGAGTTTGATATAAAAACAAAAAAAGTTTATGATGATTTTCCACCAATGATAGAAGATGTACAAAGTGCTTTTTTTTGTGAGTTTAACCAAAAAGTTGATTTAGGCGGTCCTACAATTCCAGTGATACTAAATATCAAACATCAGTATGTAGATGATAAAAATGTAACAAATCCTCAAAGACTAACTATAGATATAAATAACATAGCAAGAGTAGGGCGAAGCTATGCAAAGATGGGTGAGTCTTTAGATACGCCTTCTATGCCGTAGGACTATTATTTGAAAACATATAAGCAAATTATAAAAGAGTATTCAAAACTATTAAGGGAAGTAACTCATATACCTCAAAAAGAGGTTGAGATACTTCTTCTTAATATTTTAGAAAAAAATGTGATCTGGCTTCATCTAAATTATGATAAGCCTTGCGAGTGTGAGCAGGAGCTAAAAAAGCAGGTGGAAAAAAGAGCTACCCACTATCCTTTGGAGTATATAACTAAAAAAGCAAGCTTCTACGGCGAGATGTTTAATGTAATGCCCGGAGTTCTTATACCGCGTCCAGAAACTGAGATACTTGTAGAAAGATCTGAGAACTATTTGAGAACTATAAAGAATCCTAAAGTATTGGAAATAGGTACAGGAAGCGGTATCATCTCAGTAATGCTTGCAGTTTTAATAGAAGATATAAATATAACAGCTGTTGATATAAATGATAAAGCACTGGAACTTGCAAAGTCAAATGCTATAAAACATGGTGTAGAAGATAAGATAACTTTTATAAAAAGTGATCTGTTTGAAAATATTTCAAAAGATGAAAAATTTGATCTTTGTGTATCAAATCCGCCATATATAGCTGATAACTATAAACTTCCTAGCAATGTAAAACATGAACCCTCAAATGCACTTTTTGGAGGATATGTGGGGGATGAACTTTTAAAAGATATCATCATACAAACAAAACAAAGAGATATCCCTGTGCTTATGTGTGAGATGGGATATGATCAAAAAAAACCATTGACTAAGTTTGTAGAGGAAAATATAAGTGAATATAAAAAGCTTGAATTTTATAAAGATTTAGAAGGGTTTGACAGAGGGTTTGAACTTTTATTAAATTGATACTAATATTATTTTTTATATAATAGATTAAAAGATAAGAAGGAGGTTAAGGTATTGTCTGAGAATATAGAAAAAATAGATGAAGATGCTTTGTCTAGTCTAGTTTCAAAACTAAGATATTTACTTGCTCCGTCGGTAAATTATGATATAGAAGATGAAATAGAAGAGATAGTAGAAGTATTACAGAATGATCCACAAAAGATTTTAAAAAGTGATACTTTGGATATTCTTACAAAAATAACTCAACAGCGTATACATAATGATAGATTGGTAGTTAGAAATAAATCAATCGATAATGAAAAACTCACAAATTTACTTTATAAACACTTTGAAGAGTCTATATTTTTAAGTGATAATTCCTCTCAAGAGATCTTAAATATAAAAGAGGAAATTGAAAAGCTACATATATCCAATGCTTCCGCAAGGGAACTAAGTGTGATGCAGTCAAAACTTATAGATACGATGTGTAGTTTTGAAAGTGCACTTGAAAATCATAAGCTAGAGACGATAAAAAAGAAAGAGAGTCTTGTAAATCTTGAAGAAACCGTAATTAAACTTCAAGAAGAGTTACATGCAGCCAATGAAGAAAGAACATTAGATTTTCTAACTAAAATATTAAACAGAAGAGCTTTCGAAGATGAGTTTGATAAAATAGAAAAAAAACATAAAATTTTTAATTCAAAATATGCAGTTATTTTTTATGATATAGATCATTTTAAAAAAGTAAATGATACTTATGGACATGAGTGTGGTGATGAAGTTCTTAAAACTTTTGCTTCAGTTTTAAAAGAACTTACCAGAAAAGAAGATTCTGTTGCTAGATATGGTGGAGAAGAATTTATAGTGTTGTTAAACTATCAAGATAAAAAAGAGATTGAAAAATATATCCATAGGGTAAGAGAGTTGATGGCAAATATTAAATTTAGATGCAAAGATAAAACTCTTGATATTAAGTTTAGTGCCGGAATTGCTTTTAGAGTAAACCATACAACACACTTTGAAGCTATGTCAAAAGCAGATAATCTACTTTATGATGCAAAAAAATCAGGAAGAGATAAGGTTATTTTAGAAAACGGTAAAGTTTTATAATAAACTCATACCGTTTTCATTTAATTCTATACTTTTACTTTCAAGTAAAGATGTGATAGCTCTTTTATAAGCTTTTTTACTTAGTCCAAACACCTCTTTTACTGTTTCTGGATCTGTTTTATAGTTATAAGGTAAGATACCGTCATTTGATTTTAACAGTGTTATTATTTTAGTAGTATTAATATCTTCTGCTTTCTTTTTCCCTATAGGTTGTAGTGATATATCAATCTTACCGTCAGCTCTTATCTCTTTAATATAAGCTTCTCTTTTTTGACCTACAGCAATATCTGTAAATATCTCATTTTGATATATAAGCCCTTCATAGATGTTGTTTACAATCACTTTATATCCAAGAGGAGTTTTTGCAAATATCAATATATCAACAGGATCATTTTTCTCTAATACTTTTATATCTTTAGATAAAAACGAAGTGATCTTTTCTACACCTATAAGTCTATTTGTTTCAATATCTAAAACAACTCTTAGTATTCTTTTATCACCAACTCTAAAGGGAGTCTTTTGTTTGTTTCTAGGTACAAAAAGGTCTTTTAATAGACCCATATCTACAAAGGCACCGTATTTTGTAGTGTCTACCACACGAGTATATATAAATTGGTCTTTGTATCCCAAAGGCTCTTCTGTAGTTGCTACGGGTCTATCTTCTGAGTCTGTATATACAAATACATCAATAGTATCGTCTATCTTCATATCATCAGTTATATAGGCATTTGGAAGAAGCACTTCACTCTCGTCTTGAGCTTCTAGAAAAAATCCATAATCTGTATCTCTATTTATTTTTAAGGTGTTAATCTCACCTATTCTTATACTTTTATTTATCATGTGGCATTATACCCTAATGATGCTCAAACTTTATATTTTGTGTATTTTGTATGTTATTTGTTTCTATAAAGCTATTTTCCATAGTTTGTAATTGGGCATAGCTTTCATTTGTATTATCTTCATGTGATATTTTAATAAGTAAGCTTATTGTTATGGATAATATTATTGTTGAGATAAGTACCTCAAACAGTGTAAAACTTTTCATCTTATTGGGCTTTCTTTTTATTTTTGTATATTTTACTTTTTATTTGGTTTCGATTAGTTAAAATAACAAACTAATGTAAGGAGTGAATTATTTATGAAAAAGAGTTTAGCTAAAATTATTTTATTCGGTTTAGCAGTGATGTTAATATCAGGTTGTTCAAGTAAAACAAAAGAAGAACAAGAATATAACAAACCAGCTGTTTATTGGTACAACAAGATGATAAAACAAATATCTAACTATCAATTTGATTCTGCAGATGAGACATTTATATCTTTAGAGTCGGAGCATAGAAGATCACCTCTTATCCCTGGTGCCATGATGATAATAGCAACTGCACATATGGAAAATGAAGAGTATGAGATGGCAAACTACTATTTTGATGAGTATTTAAAAAGATTCAGTCTAAAAGAGAATGCAGATTATGTAAGGTATCTAAAGATAAAAGCAAATTTCTTGGCGTTTAAAAGTCAATATAGAGATCAGGAGTTATTATCAAGAACTCTAAATGATGTTTCTAGATTTAGTAATGAATATAAAACATCAAAATATATATATCTGGTAAAAAATATCGAGTCAAGACTGCTAATGTCAAAAGCACTATTTGATAATGAGATTGCCGACCTTTATGAAAGACTAGACAAGCCTGAGGCACAAAAAATGTATGCAAAAAAAGCATCTAACAGCTGGATGGATACAGATAGTATTGAAAAAGTTGAGATACCTTTTTATAGATATGTATTTGAATAGAAAGTAATATAAAAGGATATATTAAGAATATGCAATTAACAGATTATGACAGTTTCCCTGACAGACTTCCTATACTAGTGGAACAAAGTATGTTTCTTTACCCGTTTATGATAGCACCTATATTCATAAATGACGAGCAAAATATAAATGCAGTTGAATATGCTATTAACAACAACAAGCTTATAACAGTTGCTGTAAGCAGTGAAACAAAAGATGACAATAGCAGTGAGTTTTATAATGTAGCTGTTGTTGGTAATATTATGAGGAAGATCACACTTCCAGACGGTAGGATAAAAGTACTTTTTCAAGGGCTTGAAAAAGTTGAGATAAAAGAGATAGTAAACGGCTCTCCTTTAATGGGTGTAGTTGATATTTTGCATACTAAAGAGTATGATAAAGAGAAAATAACAGCAGAATTGGAAATATTAAAAAATAATATTGAAAAATTATCAAAAATAAACTCTAAATTTCCTATAGATCTTTTAAAAACAATTGATGAGAATGGTGATCCTGTAAGAATAGCTGATTTGGTATCTTCGGTTATTCGAATATCTAATGAGGAAGCTTATAAGTTATTTAAAGAAACAGATATTGAAAAAAGGCTTCTTGGTATTATTGATATTGTAAAAAAAGAGATAGAAAGCTTCAAACTTAAAAATGAGATTACTGCAAAAGTAAATACAAAGCTTGATAAAACACAAAAAGATTATTTCTTAAAAGAGCAGTTAAAAACAATCCAAAAAGAGCTTGGTGCTGATAATGGCAGAGAAAAAGAGATAGAATCTTTTAGGAAAAAGCTGAAAAAACTAAAGCCGGTTATGCCAAAGCAAGGTTTTAAAGAGACAAAAAAACAGATAGATAAACTAAGCAGAATGCATCCAGACAGCGGTGATGCTTCGACTTTACAAACATATATTGAGCAAATTATCGAGATACCTTTTGGTAAAAAAGCAAAAGAGAGTGTAGCTGTAACTGAAGTTGAAGATCAGTTAAACAAAGACCACTACTCACTAAAAGAACCAAAAGATAGAATTGTAGAGTTTTTTGCTGTAAAAGAGCTTCTTGAAAAAAGAAAAATAGCACAAGATAAAGATAACAGTACTGTTTTATGTTTTGTAGGACCTCCTGGTGTTGGTAAAACATCATTGGCAAATTCTATTGCAGCGGCACTTAAAAGACCACTTGTAAGAATAGCACTTGGCGGTATGGAAGATGTAAATGAACTACGAGGTCATAGAAGAACATATGTGGGAGCTATGCCTGGACGAATTGTACATGGTCTTACAACTGCAAAGAAGATGAACCCCGTAGTTGTACTTGATGAGATAGATAAAATAGGTGCAAACCATAGAGGTGATCCAAGTGCCGTTATGTTGGAGATACTTGACCCTGAGCAAAACCATGCTTTTAGAGATCTTTATCTGAACTTTGACATTGATCTTAGCTCTTGTATCTTTATAGCAACTGCTAACAATATAGGCTCAATACCAGCTCCTCTTAGAGATAGAATGGAGTTTATCCATATAAGCAGTTATACTCCAAGTGAAAAGTTCCATATAGCAAATGAGTACCTTATCCCTCAAGAGCTTAAAAAACATGGACTTAAAAAAGCTGAGATTAACTTAAGTAAGCCAACTGTTGAGCTTATTATTGAGAAGTTTACAAGAGAAGCAGGGGTTAGAAATCTAAGACGGGTATTTAGCAAACTTTATAGAAAAGCTGCAAAAGAACTTATGTACAATGATGATATAAAAAAAGTATCTATAAATACTAAGAATATAGAAGATTATCTTGATAACCCTGTATTTGAGATAGACCCTGCAAGTAAAACAAATAGTGTGGGTGTAGTTAACGGTCTAGCTTGGACAAGTGTTGGCGGTGATGTACTTAAAATAGAAGCTGTGAAGTTCAATGGTAAAGGTGCTCTTTCTCTTACTGGTAACATGGGTGATGTTATGAAAGAATCAGCAAGGATAGCACATAGCGTTGTAAAAAGCTTAATAGACAAAAAGAAAATTAAAAATGCTACTTTTAAAACTAGTGATATTCATATGCATATACCTGAAGGTGCTACACCAAAAGATGGCCCAAGTGCAGGTATAGCTATGGCACTTACTATAGCTTCTCTTCTTAGCAATCAAAAAGTTCATGCAGATATAGCTATGACAGGTGAGCTTACTCTAACTGGAAGAGTGCTTCCAATAGGTGGATTAAAAGAGAAACTGATAGCTGCTTATAAAGCAAAAATGAAAAAAGTATTGATACCTTCTAAAAACTATAAAAGAGATCTAAAAGAGATACCGGATGAAGTTAAAGAAGCTTTAGAGATAGTAGCCGTAGATAAAATAGAAGAGGTTTTAGAACACGGTCTGGTTTAATTCATGGATTATGAAGATAGATTAGAATATATTAAAAAGCTTCAATCACAAGGCTATAAACATGAAAAAAGTCAAAGCCTTGTGATAAATAACTTTTATATGCTTATCACGATAGTTATAATAAGTGTCTTTCTTACTATATATGTTACTTACATTTTACCCCAAAAAGAGGAAGAAAAATACCAAACTGTAAAAAATACACAGCATCAAGAGTATATGGAAACTAGACAAAAACAGATAGCTTTGTCACACAAACTGAACAAAATAGAGAACAACAATACAAAATGAGAACTAATCAAATAATAACAGCAACAAATATAATAATACTGCTAAATCTACTAATGTTTGGTATACAAAATATGGTAGAGCACGGTATATTAAGATTTGGTCTAAATATATACTTTTTTGAGTATGAGCTTTATTATCAACTTCTTTCATCAATGTTTGTACATTCTGGTACTTTTCATATTTTGATGAATATGTTTGTGCTTTATCAGTTTGGTTCAATTATAGAAGAGGCAATCGGTGTAAAAAGATACCTGTTTATCTATTTTATTGGTGGGGTTTTAACTTCGGTTCTTAGTTTGGTATATATGAATGTTACAGGAAACTGGGCTAATTTAGTAGGTGCAAGCGGTGCTATAAGTGTCCTTTTTGGATGGTATGCTCTAAGAGTTCCAAGTGAAAGAACTGCTATTATTATATGGATAGTTCTAATATCTTTTGCCCCTTTGTTTTTAGGCTTCCCAATAGCTTGGTATGCTCATATTATTGGATTTGTTTTAGGTTGGATTATAGGATATATTATATAGTAACTATTGTAAGTTTATTAAAGATGATATTTATAAATAATTCTAAGTTTTTATTATAATTATTTTTAGGAATAAAGATTTAATTTATTTACTTATGGTACAATTTTTATATGAAATCTTTTTTAATTATAATAATATTAATAATATCATCATACGCAAGGGAATATAAGGTAGGATTTGCTCAAGATACTTTTGCAAATGATTGGAGAATGGCTCAGGTCAATGAAGTTAAAAAGGAAGTTTCAAAATATCCTTTTTTAAGCCTAACTGTTAGAGATGCACAAGCTAGTGTTGCAACTCAGATTTCGGATATAGAGTATTTTATTCAAAATAACTATGACTTTATAATTACAAGTCCAATAAACCCAAGTTTAACATCATTGGTCCTTAAAAAAGCAATTGATAAAAATATAAAAGTTATTTTAATTGACAGAGGTATAAAATCAAATAACTATACGACTTTTATTAGACCTGACAACATACAAATAGCTCAAAAAGCTGCTAAATTTATGATGGAAAAAATGGATGGAAAAGGTACAATACTGATGCTTGAAGGTATTAAAGGTGCTACACCTACTATTAAAAGAGCTGAAGGTTTTGAAAATATAACAAATAAATATCCTGATATTAAAATTATAAAGAAAAGAGCTAATTTTTTAAGAGCTGATGCGATTGAAGTTATGGAAAGTATTTATAGTAAGAATATAAAATTTGATGCTATATATTCACATAGTGACAGTATGTTAAGCGGAGTGCGTTCTGTTATGAATAGTATGAAAAAAGACAAATCTATTTTAATGGTTGGTATAGACTATATCAAAGAGACACAAGACGCTATAAAAAACAACGAACAAACGGCTAGTTTTACATATCCTACTTGTGGTAAAGAGGGTGTAATCGCAATTGTTGATCTAATAAATAAAAAAGATATACCAAAAGATATTATTATTCAGAGTAAATATATCAACAATGATAATGTTCTATCAGAAGAACCAATTTTTTAAAGTCTAGTTTAGATGAAGTTTTCAATTAATATAAAATTATTGTTTTTGGTATTGGTTACTATATTGATAGCATTGACGATTAATTCAATTTTATATTACAATAATTTAAAAAGTGAATATCTTAAAAACTTTTACTCACAATCTGCAAAAGACCTTAAAGAAGTTCAAAGCAGAATAACTCATACAAGTGACAAACTACAAAAAACAGCAAAAAAAATTATCACTAACCATGAGATAAAATCTATAGTAAATCTTATATCAAACTATCAAGATAAAAATAATTATGATATTGACTTATTTGATATGGAAAAGAAAAAACTTTATCATTTGTTGAAAAAGGCTATAAATACGACAGAGGATTATAATTTTGCAATACTAGATAAAGATATGATCCCTATTGTGATAAATAAAAAATCTTTTTTAGAACAGGTAAAAGGTATATATACTTATAGAAATAATAAGCTACTTTTTCTAGATATAGAAACAGAAAAAGTAAAAGATATAAAGATTGCATATCCATTATTAAATAAAGAGTTTAAAGATAAAATTACAAAAGGAACTCAAAAAGAGGGCTTTTATATACGATTAATAAAACCAATACACAATAATGGCAACCTAGTAGGTTACTTCGTATTAAAAAAACTTTATAACAATGATAATATTTGTGATGAATTATTAGATAGCTTATCATATGATTTTTCATTATTAAGTGAAGATTTTAAACTGGGCAGTATAAAAAATCTAGACAGTGCATTGATAATAGAACATAATAACAAGCCTTCAAATAAAATATCTGATTTTGGTACATTGATTGAAAATAGTGACTATTTTTATTATTCTGATTATTTTAGTGATACCGACAATAAACAGATCTACTTAGTATCTGGATTGAATAAAAATGATTTTAATTCAAAAGTTAATGAACTAATAGGAAGTTTAGTAACATCTTTATTTCTTGCAACAATCATTACATTCACACTGATATTGATTTTTTTGAAAAAAGTTTTATTTAACAGAATAGATAATCTTATTGGGTATATAGACCAGATAAAAAATAACAAATATATTCCTATAAAAACAAATAAAAGTGATGAGATCGACATAATAATTGAAGAACTTAATACTTTAACTATTGAGTTGGATAAAAGTTTTAAAGAGATAGAAAATATAAATGATCTTCTTCAAAGGATATTAGACACTGTGCCTGTAAGGATATTTTGGAAAGATAAAGATGGAAAATATTTAGGTGCAAATAAACTGTTTATTGAAGATACCGGACTAAACAGTATAGATGACCTATTGGGTAAAACAGACTATGAGATGCCATGGTCAAAAGATGATGCCGATAATTATAGAAAAGATGATCTAGAAGTACTTACATCAAGAAAACCTAAATTATTCATAGAAGAAACTCAAACCACAAAAAACAATGAGATAATATATTTATTAACTTCAAAAGTTCCCTTGTTGGATATAGGTGTACTTGGAACTTATCAGGATATTTCTGAACAAAAACTATTATCATTAGAACTTGAAGAATTAAATAAAAACTTGGAAAATAAAGTTGAAGAGAGAACAATAGAATTAATAAAAGCGAAAGATGAAGCAGAAAATGCAACGAAATCAAAATCTGAATTTTTAGCAAATATGTCTCATGAAATAAGAACACCTTTAAATGCAATAGTAGGTTTTGTTGATATTTTAAAAGATGAAAATATAGATGATAAATCTTTAGAGTATGTGAATATTATAGATAAATCAAGTCATTCTCTTTTAAGAATAATAGAGGATATTCTTGATTTTAGTAAAATAGAGAGTGGTAAGTTAAATATAGAGAAAATATATTTTGATCCTTATGATCAATTTAAGATCATTACTGATCTTTTTGGGGCTAAATGTTCTAATCAAGATATAACACTGAATGTTAATATAGATGATACTCTTCCTTTGTCAATTAAAAGTGACCCACTTAGAATAAAACAGGTTATATCAAATCTTCTTAGTAATGCTATAAAGTTTACAGAATCTAAGAAAGGAATCTTTGTAAATATATCTTATAGTGATGGATATTTAATTGTCTCAATAAAAGATGACGGTAAAGGTATACCTAATGATAAATTAACTCATATTTTTGAAGCGTTTAGTCAAGAAGATAACTCAACAACAAGAAAATATGGCGGTACCGGTTTAGGGTTGGCTATTAGTAGTTCTTTGATTAAGCTTCTTGGTGGCGAACTTAAAGTAAGAAGTGAACTAGGCATTGGAAGTGAGTTTTATTTTTCTATACCTGCTGAATATGGAGAAAAATTATCAAAAACAGATACCCTTGTAAATAAAAATTATAAGTTTAATAATCAGAAGTTGTTAGTAGTTGAAGATAATAAATCAAATCAAATATTTATGAAGGTAGTTTTAAATAAATTAAATTTAAAGTTTGATTTTGCAAACGACGGTATAGAAGCTATTGAGATGTATAAAAAAAATAAGTACAGTTTGATATTGATGGATGAAAATATGCCAAATATGAATGGTATAGAAGCAACTAGACAAATTTTGAATTATGAAGAGGAGAATAAACTTATCCATATACCTATTGTTGCATTGACTGCAAATGCACTAAAGGGAGATAGGGAAAGATTCCTTGACGCAGGTATGGATGAGTACCTTACTAAGCCATTAGATAAAAATAAACTTATTTTAATTTTAAATCAATTTATTTAGAATTTATATGTAAAATTAGCACTTGAATTATTAAAGTGCTAATTTTACAAAATTACTTGACATTCATTCACTCATATGCTATACTTTCATTAGCACTAAAAGATATATAGTGCCAAAACTAGCGGAAGCGGTTTCATTGAAATTAAAAAAAGAAATGGTAAAAAATGATCAATAAAAAAGAGTTTTTATTAGATTCTATTATTAGAGCTTATATAGAACATCTGACACCTATTGGGTCTGGTCAGTTAAAATCTATGTATGATATATCTTATTCACCTGCTACTATTAGAGGTTACTTTAAAAAGCTTGGTGATGAGGGTTATCTTGCTCAAGAGCATGCAAGTAGTGGTAGGACTCCTACAACTGAAGCACTAAAAGAGTACTGGGCGAATAGAATTGAAAAGAATATAGATTTTGTTGATTATGATAGTTTAAACATATTGGCAAGACAAACAGGATTGTCGGTATTTTTAAAACAGGTTCAAGAACAAACACTGCATAGAGTATTAAATATAGAGAATCTATATCTTCTACTTGAGTTTAGTTCATTCTCTATAACTATTAAGTTTAACAGTGCATTACATAAGTTCTTAACAGATATGGTTGGACTTGAGGCTTCAAATATACTTGAAGTAGCACACCAAGTTGGTGCAAGTGAACTATATGTGGAACTGGATAAGTATCTGTATAACAAAGATTTTGAGATTATAAATGTAAAACAATTTTTAAGGCTTGCGGTTGAGTATGATCTTAACGAAGTGATAATCAATAGATTTTTAAATGGTAATATTATGGAAACAACAGAAGAGGGGATCTTTTTTAACGGTAACTCAAATCTAGGAGAGTTCCTACCTCAAAACTATCTAGCGGTATCACATAATATAAAAATGAGAGGGAAAAACTATAAGATGCTTGTTGTTGGTGAACTATCAAAAGATTATGAATATTTTTATAAAGGGATTATTAAATGAGTAAAGAAGAGTTAAAAGAAACTCAAGAAGTTTCACAAGAAGAGTTAAAAGAAACTGAAGTTATAGAAACTACTGAAACTGAAGAAGTTGCTTCGGATGAAGAAAAATTTGCATCATTAGATGAAGAGTTTAAAGCAAAGATGGAAGCTAAAGTTGCAGATGCGGAAGCTAAAGCAAAAGAGGCTGAGGATAAGTTTTTAAGAACTCATGCAGATTTTGAAAATATTAAAAAAAGACTTGAAAGAGAAAAATACAGTGCGATAGAGTTTGCAAGTGAGAAGTTTGCAAAAGATCTTTTAGCTCCGATTGATGCTCTTCAAATGGCAATGTTAAGTGCAAATGCAGATGTTGAGCCTGAGGTTTTAGTTGATAAACTAAAAGAGGGTATTGAGCTAACTGTAAAAGCGTTTAATACTGCATTTGAGAAGCATGATATTTTAGAGGTTGAATATGATGAGTTTAATCCTGAAGTTCACAATGCAGTACAGCAAGTACCAAGTGAAGATGTAGAATCAGGACAGATTGTTATGGTTATGCAAAAGGGTTACAAGTTCAAGGATAGACTATTAAGAGAAGCAATGGTATCAGTTGCAAACTAATTTATTAGTTTGTAGTAGATTTGACCGCGATGTCATAAAACTATCATAAAGTTTAAAATAAGAACAAAGCAGTGAAAGTGACTAAATGTCACTTTTGAATCTTTGTGAATAAAAAGAAAATTAATATAAGGAAATAAAAATGAGTAAAGTAATTGGTATAGATTTAGGTACAACAAATTCATGTGTGGCTGTTTACGAGGGTGGAGAAGCTAAGATTATTGCAAATAAAGAGGGTAAAAATACAACTCCTTCAATCGTTGCATTTACAGACAAGGGTGATGTTTTAGTTGGTGATCCGGCAAAAAGACAAGCTATCACAAATCCAGAAAAAACTATCTACTCTATTAAGAGAATTATGGGTCTTATGATGGACGAAGAGCATGCAAAAGATGCTATGAGTAAAGTTGGATACAAGATCGTAAATAGAAACGGTGCAGCTGCTGTTGAGATCGATGGTAAAACATACACTCCTCAAGAGATCTCTGCAAAGATCCTTGGAAAACTAAAAGCAGATGCTGAAGCTTATTTGGGTTCTACTGTAACTGATGCAGTTATTACAGTTCCAGCTTACTTCAATGATGCACAAAGAAAAGCAACTCAAGAAGCTGGTACAATTGCAGGACTTAATGTACTAAGAATCATCAATGAGCCTACAGCTGCTTCTTTAGCATACGGTCTTGATAAAAAAGGTGAAGAGAAAGTTATCGTTTACGATTTAGGTGGTGGTACTTTTGATGTTACTGTACTTGAAATAGGTGACGGTACATTTGAGGTTCTTTCTACTGACGGTAATGCATTCTTAGGTGGAGATGACTTTGATAACAGAATCATTGACTGGTTGGCTGAAGAGTTTAAAGCTGAAAACGGTATGGATTTAAGAGATGACAAGATGGCACACCAAAGACTTAAAGATGAAGCTGAAAAAGCTAAAAAAGAGTTAAGTGCTACAGCTGAAACTGAGATCAACCTTCCATTTATCACAGCAGATGCAACTGGACCTAAACACTTGGTAAAATCTCTTTCAAGAGCTAAATTTGAAGCTATGACTGAAGATCTAGTATCTGAAACTTTAGATCACATCAAAGTAGCTATGAAAGATGCAGGTTTAGACAACGATGAGATCGATGAAGTTATCATGGTTGGTGGTTCTACTAGAATCCCTAAAGCTCAAGAGGTAGTAAAAGAGTATTTTGCTAAAGAGTTAAATAACTCTGTGAACCCTGATGAAGTTGTTGCTGCTGGTGCTGCTATACAAGGTGGAGTTTTAAAAGGTGATGTTAAAGATGTATTATTATTAGATGTTACTCCATTATCTCTTGGACTTGAAACTTTAGGTGGAGTTATGACTAAACTTATTGAAAAAGGTACAACAATTCCTGTTAAGAAGTCACAAGTATTCTCAACAGCAGAAGATAATCAACCAGCTGTTTCTATCAATGTAGGTCAAGGTGAAAGAGAGTTTGCTAAAGATAATAAATCTTTAGGTCAATTTGAACTTTCAGACATCCCAGCAGCTCCAAGAGGAGTTCCACAAATTGAAGTAACATTTGATATCGATGCAAATGGTGTTTTAAATGTATCTGCTAAAGATAAGGGTACAGGTAAAGAGAACAAGATCACTATCTCTGGTTCATCTGGATTATCTGATGATGAGATCGAAAAAATGGTAAATGAAGCAGAAGCTAACAAAGAAGCTGATGAGAAGAGAAAAGAGTTAATCGAATCTAAAAACCAAGCAGAAGCTATGCTTCACTCAACTAAAAAATCTTTAGAAGAGAACAAAGGTGTAGTAAGTGAAGAGGAAGAGCAAGCTATCATTGATGCAGCTGCAGAACTTGAAGAAGCACTTAAAGATGAGAATGTAACTAAAGAAACTATTGATGAAAAGCTTAAAAAACTTACAGAAGTTTCACATAAATTAGCAGAAGCTATGTATAAAAAAGAGCAAGGTGGAGCAGGACAACAAGGTCAAGCTGATACTGCAAAGAAAAAAGACGATGATGACATTATCGACGCAGAAGTTGAATAATAAATAAAATTTACTTATTAAGAGACAAAGTGAGTAACCTCACTTTGTGCAATGATGATATAATATAAAAGGGGATAAGTGCAAACTTATCCCCTTTTTTTGTGGGAACAAAAAGCTAAAAAAAGGTAAAATAAATGTAATATTACTTAGGAGATATATGAATTTTTATAAAACTTTTTTTACCTTTTTTTTTCTATTTCAATCCTCTTTGCTTTTTGCACTTGATTCAAATATTGACCTAACAGTTCAGGAAAAAGATTTTCTGGCTAAACACAAAACAGTAAAAGTATCAAATGTACTTGACTGGGCACCTTATGATTATAATATTAACGGTATACCAAAAGGATACTCTGTTGATTATATGAAACTTTTAGCAGATAAACTAGGGATAGAACTTGAGTTTGTACCTACTACTTGGGAAAATTCTTTAGAAAATCTAAAAAATAAAAAAATAGATATGATACACACCATCTCTAAAAGTGATAAAAAAAGATTAGAATATACACTATTTACAAAGCCTTATTTAAATATACGATATTCTCTTATTACTCAGAATAATTCAAAAATTAAAACATTAGATGATCTAAAACATAAAAAGATAGCTTTGGTAAAGGGATGGACATCGACAAAATTTATAAAAGAAAATTATCCTAATATAGAGGTTATTGAGAAAAACAGTTCTAAAGAGATACTTAATGATGTCGCCTTTGGAAATGCGGATGCTGCAATTGATGATTTTATTACCGCAAACTATTTTATAACTAAAGAGTTATTGAATAATCTTACAATAAGATCTAGTATAGATATTCCTAATTCTCATAATATACTCCATCTTGGTGTAAGAGATGATTGGGGTATTTTAAATGAAATATTAAATAAAGCAATAGCTTCAATTACAGAAGATGAGATTTTGTCAATAAATAATAAATGGATGCTTGATAGTTTTAGTCAAATTGTATTGGAAGAGTTTACCAAAAATGAAAAAGAATTCATAAAAACTCACCCTGTAGTAACTGTTGGCGGTGAAATGGACTGGCCTCCTTTTGACTATGTACAAAATGGAAAATATCAGGGTATTGCTAAAGATTATTTAGATCTTCTTGAAAAATATACAGGCTTGCAGTTTGATGTAAAGACGGGATATACTTGGAATGAACTTCTACAAATGGCACAAAACAAGCAGTTGGATATGCTTCCTATGATATATTTTTCTAAAGATAGAGAAAAGTTTTTGAATTTTACTTCAAATTACTTAAATGTTAGAAATTATTTATATACTTTAAAAGGTGCACAAGAGTTTTCAAAACTAGATGATTTAAATGGAAAAACTATAGCGGTACCAAAAGGTTTTGCACAAGCAGAGATAATAAAAAAAGAGTACCCTAAGATCAATATATTAGAGGCTAAAAGTGTACTTGATTCTATTGATGCGGTAGTTACAAAAAAAAGCAGATGCATTTATTGAAAATACGGCACTGGTTACTTATCTGTTGAAAAAACATAACATCAGAGGTATCAAAGGTGCATTTGCAATTCAAATAGGTGTAAATGAACTATATATGGCTGCTAGAAAAGACTGGCCTGTTTTAAGAGATATAATTCAAAAAGGTCTGGATAGTATTACAACTGAAGAGAGAGACTATATCAATAATAAGTGGATGAAAATAAGTGAAGGTAAACAAGTTATAAAGTTTTCATCCAATGAGCGAGAATTTATTAAAAATAATACAGTAAAATGTATCACGACCACAACTTGGGCTCCTTTTAATACCCATGATGACTCAAATACAAAACCTGTTGGTGTTGCACTGGATTACTGGGAGATTATTACACAGAACACGGGACTTAAAACAGAATGTAAGATTGCAAACAGTTGGGAAGATGTTTTAAGTGCCATAAAAAATAAAGAAGCTGATATTACACTCTCTACAACTATAACAAAGGATAGAGAGGATTATGGATTGTTTTCAAAACCTTATGCCTCTTTCCCTATTGCAATAGCAACTCAAAATGATAAAGGATATATTTCTGACGGTTCATATCTTGAAGGGAAAAAAGTTGCAGTAGGTAAAGGATATACTGCACATAAGCTTCTTAAAGAGTATTATCCTGAAATTAATTTTGTACCTGTTAAAGGTGTAGATAAAGCTTTGGAATTATTATCTAAAGGTAAAGTAGACGCGGTAGTTGATATTTTGCCAGTACTTGCATATAAGATGAATATATTCGGCTATTCAAATTTAAAGATATCAGGAACTACAAAATTAAACTTTGATGTAAGAATGATGATAGCAAATGATAAAAAAGAGCTTGTCTCTATAGTAAATAAAGGTATAGATACAATAAGTAATGATGAAAAAAAATTGATATATAATAAGTGGATATCTATAAAACTGGATAAAGGATTTGATTATTCACTGTTTTGGAAGATAATCTTGGTTTTTTTAGTGATAGTATTATTTGTTGTGTATAAGAATAGACAATTGGTCAAGTACCAAAAAGTTATAGAAAATAAAAACAATGAACTTGAACTTAAAAATAAAGATCTCAAAGAGGCTGAAGATAATATGCTGGAAACTTTAAATAGTTTTCAGATGATGATAAATTCAACATTAGAAGGTATTTTTATCCTTCAAGATAATGTATGTATTGATGTAAATGATGTTGCAGTTGAATTATTGGGATATGATAATAAAGAGCAGATGATAGGTAAAAATGCTTTTGAATTTATATCCATAGAATCAAAAGAGATAGTGAAAGAAAAAATAGCTTTAAGTGAAGCAAAACCTTATGAAGTCAAAGTAATGAAAAAGGACGGAACTGTAATGGACAGTTTATTAAGAGGTAAAAATCTTGTCTTAAATGGTAAACATATAAGAATATCAGCTCTTTTAGATATGTCTGAACTAAAAGAGAAAGAGCAAATTATATTAGAACAGTCAAAAATGGCAGCACTTGGGGAAATGATCGGAAATATAGCCCATCAATGGAGACAACCGTTATCGGTGATATCTTCAGGTGCTACAGGTATTAAAGTACAAAATGAGTTTGGTCACCTTACTTATGATTTTATTGATGAAACATGTGACTTAATCAATAGCAATGCACAATATCTGTCAAAAACAATTGATGATTTTAGAGACTTTATTAAAGGGGATCGAAAAAAAGAACTGTTTAATTTAAAAGAAAATATAAATAGTTTTATAAATTTAGTTGAAGGTTCTATAAAAGGTAACTATCTAGAACTTATATCAGATATAGAAGATGATACTATGATAAATGGTTATCCAAATGAGCTTATTCAATGTTTTATAAATATATTTAACAATTCAAAAGATGTACTCAATGATATAGATCAGGATAATAGATTTATATTTATAAGTTCATTTGTTGAGAATAATAAAGCAGTTATTGTATTTAAAGACAATGCAGGAGGGATACCTGATAATGTACTGCCAAACATATTTGAACCGTACTTTACAACAAAACACAAATCTAAAGGTACAGGGCTTGGACTTCATATGACATATAATCTTATAGTGGATGGGATGAAAGGAACAATACAAGCTAAAAATGAGTCTTATGAATACAAAGGTAAAAACTACAAAGGTGCTGTGTTTAAAATAA